>JBCAZN010000433.1:0-2582 GCA_038533035.1 Pseudomonadota bacterium | reverse complement strand
CGGAACCGGTATCCCGATTTCGACAACGCATACGCTCGTTGGCGCGGTACTGGGCGTTGGTCTCGCACGCGGTATAGAGGCGATCGACCTGCGGGTCGTCACGCGGATCCTGGTGTCATGGGTGGTCACGATTCCGGACGCAATCACAATCGTCGTTGCCGCGGCCAGTTCCGCCGCGAAACCACGGCTCGGGGTTAGTTGCGTGATTTTCTTGCCAACCGTTGCAATGACGTGGCGGCCGAAGGTCGCGAGGCCAACAACGATGCCGCCACCGCCGATCAACAAGACCCAGATCGGCAACGCCGACTGGGATGCAATCTCGCCCGTCGTTGCGGCACTGATGACAGCCGCCAACGGACCGATGGCATTCGCAACATCGTTCGAGCCATGGGCAAACGCCATGCCACATGCGGTGATCACCATTAGCACACCGAACACGCGCTCCACCGTGTAGAAGTGCGCGTTTTTCTCGGCCTTCGGGTCGGGCTTGATACGGTTGATGACGACAGCGCCCAGCACTGCAATGCCAGCAGCGATGGTAATCGCCAGGAAATAGCTGTCACGCATGCTTAAGGTAAGGCCGACGTGTTTGAGGCCTTTCAGGATCGTAACCAGGGTGATCGTGAATGCCGCGAAGAACATGTAGATCGGAACGTAGCGCTTGGCTTTTTCGAGCGGATCATCCTGCGACAGGATGAGTCGCTGTACGCTCATGTAAATCAGGAACGCGACAAAACCCGCGGTTGCCGGCGAAATCACCCAGCTCATGACAATCGTACCGACTTTGCCCCACTGCACTGCATCGACGCCGATACCGACAGCAGCGAAGCCGACAATAGCGCCGACAATCGAGTGCGTCGTCGAAACGGGCCAGCCGTTCCTGGAGGCGATCAGTAGCCAGGAACCGGCCGCGAGCAGTGCGGCGAGCATTCCGTAAATCAGCAGCTGTGCGCCGTCATCCCTGCCAACCAGTGAAGACGTGTCGACAATGCCCTTGCGAATCGTCGAGGTCACCTCGCCACCGGCGAGTACTGCACCTGCGAATTCGAAAATCGCGGCGACAAGAATCGCCTGCTTGATCGTCAGCGCTTTCGAGCCGACTGACGTCGCCATTGCATTTGCAACGTCGTTCGCACCAATGCCCCACGCCATGAACAGGCCAAACGCGGCCGCAAGGCCGATATAGATATATTGCGCTTCCATATTTTTTTGTCGTTATTAGTGAGAGAGCAACAGCTCGAGGCGACGGCCAACCCGCTCCGCCATGTCTGCCACTTCGCCGGTCAGTTCGATGACCTGGTAGGTGAAAATGGCATCAATCGGATCGAGCGTCTTCTCGACCTCAAATATTGCACCGCGCAGCGCCGCCTGCTTGGCGTCAGTGTCGGTTTCTATCTGGTCAAGCTCTTCGATCATGCCGGCAACGAGGTCCACCTCGGCGCCGCGGAAACCAGCCGTAAATAATTCGTCCAGTTCGCGCACACTCTTACGTGCCTGTTTGGCGGCATCAACATTGCGATCCACAAACTCGAGGAACTGATCAGCGACGGCGGCGGGCACCTGCAGTTGGCGCCCGAGCACGAGTCCGGTCACATCTTTGGTGCGATTGGCGATTTTATCCTGCACGAGCAGCAGCTCGAGCAGATCCTCGCGCGGCACCGGCATGAACAGGCTCTTGGGCAGGTGCAGGCGGATTTCTTTCTTGATGTTGTCGGCAGCGTGTTCGAGTTCGTCGATCTCGTCACGAACGGCGCTGGCGGTGTCCCAGTCGCCGGCGATTGCCGCCGCAAAAAACGGCTGCAACTTCTTCGCACACCGATAAGCAACGTCGATGTGTTTCTCCAGCGGTTGCACGGGTGAACTGCCGAAAATATTTGCCAGTACATTGGCCATCCGATACTTACCTCTCGTGGGCCTTGATCTCGGAGGCGCCATGCTACCACAGCGTTGCCGGGCTATTTACGATTTATTCCCATGCTAAACTGCGCGCCCCGATTCACCGACTGAGCAGACGAAAATCGCATGGCCTACTGGTTAATGAAGTCCGAACCGGACGACTACAGCATTGATGATTTGAAGCGCGACAAGCGCGAACCCTGGGATGGCATTCGCAACTACCAGGCGCGCAATTTTATGCGTGACGACATGAAAATTGGCGACGAGGTTTTCTTCTACCAGTCGAACTGCAAGGAACCCGGAATTGTGGGCCTCATGACGATTGCGAGCGAGGCTTACCCGGACCCGACCCAGTTCGACAAGAAAGACAAGCACTACGATCCGAAAAGCCCGCAGGACAATCCACGCTGGCTGCTGGTCGACGTCAAGTACAAGCGCAAACTGAAACGAAATATCACGCTGGCCGAGTTGCGGGAACAGAAGACGCTTGAGGACATGATCCTGCTTCGCAAGGGCAACCGGCTGTCTATCATGCCCGTAAGCAAGAAGCACTGGAACAAGGTCCTGAGCCTCGAGTGAAGCGCTTTTTGCAGATTTTCGCAGCGGCGATCGTTGTGCTCGTCGGCGTCGGCGTTGTTACGACGCCAGCAAAGCTGACGTACGAACCGCCGCTGACGACACCGATG
>JBCAZN010000432.1:0-2583 GCA_038533035.1 Pseudomonadota bacterium | reverse complement strand
TGCCGTTGCCGGCAGCCATTTTTTTGGCTATGCGCGCGAGGTAACTGGGTGTGCAAACGTTCGACGGTAAATTGCCGAGGTTCTTCGCCACCATCACACCGTGTGCGATGGCGTCGCCGTGATCGGCGCCTTTTGCAGCGCGTGCAGCCAAAAAAATGGCTGCCGGCAACGGCAAGCTGTCGACCCGGGTTCTCAATGAATCCGAGATGAAAAAACTCGGCATGGGCTCGCTGCTGTCGGTCACGGCCGGTGCCACCGAGCCTGCAAAGCTCATCATCATGCAATACAAGAATGCGGGCAGCGATAAACCCTACGTGCTCGTCGGTAAAGGCGTCACATTCGACACGGGCGGTATCTCGCTGAAGCCCGGTGCCGGCATGGACGAAATGAAATTCGACATGTGCGGTGCGGCCAGCGTGATCGGCACGATGGAAGCCATCGTGCGAATGAAGTTGCCGATCAACGTCAACGTTGTTGTGCCCGCCGTGGAGAATATGCCGAGCGGAACGGCCACCAAGCCCGGCGACATCGTCAAGAGCATGGATGGCCTGACGATTGAGGTGCTCAATACCGACGCCGAAGGTCGCCTGATTCTTTGCGATGCGCTGACCTACTCGAAACGCTTCAAGCCGGCTGCTGTTATTGATGTTGCAACCTTGACGGGGGCCTGTGTCGTTGCACTCGGCCACCACCGCACGGCGATTTACGCCAATGACGCCGAGCTGGGCGATGCGATATTCGCAGCGGGCGGTCGCTCGGAAGACATCGGCTGGCCAATGCCGCTGGGCGATCAGTACACCGCGCAGCTCAAGAGCAACTTCGCCGACCTGGCGAATATCGGTGGACCGGCTGGCGGGTCGGTCACAGCGGCCTGCTTCCTCGGCAAATTTACCGAGGGCCTGAAGTGGTCGCACCTCGATATCGCGGGCACGGCCTGGAAGTCGGGCGCACAAAAAGGCGCGACCGGCCGCCCGGTACCGATGCTCACTGACTACCTGTTATCGCAGGCCGGCGCACTGCCCTAGCTGTCTGACTGTGGCGAAGGTCGACTTCTATATTCTCCCGCGCAGCGATGATCGGGCGCGGTTCGAATTCGCGTGCAAGCTGGCTGAAAAAGCCTGGCGTCTCGACAACAGCATTTACATCGAAACGATGTCGCGTGCTGACGCCGATCGTCTCGACGATTTGCTGTGGACATTTCGCGACGGCAGTTTTGTGCCCCACGAGATTGCAGGCAACGGCGATGGCGCCCCGATTGAGATCGGCTTTCAGTCCGAGTCTGTTGAGGGCCGCGATCTGTTGATCTCGCTTTGCGATACCGTCCCTCCTATTGCGGAGGGTTTCCCCCGGGTCGCGGAGCTTGTAACCTCCGACGAAAATGCAAAGCTCGCCGGCCGCGCACGTTTCAGCCACTACCGTGATCAGGGTCACGAGATCGACACGCACAAACTTTGATGGACAAATCCTACCAACCTGCCGACATCGAACAACGCCTTTACAAGCGCTGGGAAGAAAACAACTGGTTTGCCCCACAAGGCGATGGCGACCCGTATTGCATCGTTATTCCGCCGCCGAATGTAACGGGCACGCTGCACATGGGGCACGGTTTCGGTGACACGATCCAGGACACCCTGACCCGTTATTATCGAATGAAGGGTCACCGAACCTTATGGCAGCCCGGTATGGATCACGCGGGCATCGCGACGCAGATGGTCGTCGAGCGGCTGCTGAATGCCGAAGGCAAATCCAAGCATGACCTTGGACGTGAGACGTTTGTCGAGCGTGTCTGGCAGTGGAAAGAAGAATCCGGCGGCAAGATTGCCCAACAGACGCGCCGCCTGGGTGCGTCCGTAGACTGGAGTCGCGACCGTTTTACAATGGACGAAGGCTGCTCGGCGGCCGTTCGCAAGGTGTTTGTCGATTTGTACGACGAGGGCCTGATTTATCGCGGCAAGCGACTCGTCAACTGGGACCCGGTACTGCATACGGCGCTTTCTGATCTCGAGGTACTCTCCGAGGACGAGCCCGGCAAACTCTGGCACTTCAACTACCCGCTCGCATCGGGCGACGGCCACCTGACCGTCGCGACCACGCGACCTGAAACCATGCTTGGCGACTCAGCGGTTGCCGTGCATCCGGACGACGAGCGTTACAAGGCGCTTGTTGGCCAGGAGATTGACCTGCCGATCGTTGGTCGGCGTATCCCGATTGTTGCGGATGACTACGTCGACCCAGAATTTGGTACGGGCTGCGTAAAAATCACGCCCGCGCACGATTTTAACGACTACGATCTCGGCAAGCGCCACAACCTGCCGATGTACAACGTTCTGACCGACGATGCGGCCATGAATGACGACGTCCCCGAACCTTATCGTGGCCTCGATCGCAGGCTTGGCCAGGGGATCAATCTTCACGTACCACTGATCGGTCAGGTACGGTTCGACGACGGCGTTTGATCGATCGCCGCGCGGGATCTTGACCGTGTATTCCTCAATTTTGTTGAGCAGCCCGAGCGATTCGAATTCGGCGACTCAGCGGTTGCCGTGCATCCGGACGACGAGCGTTACAAGGCGCTTGTTGGCC
>JBCAZN010000431.1:0-2587 GCA_038533035.1 Pseudomonadota bacterium | reverse complement strand
ATCGGCTCATTGCGACCCAGGCGTTCGCGACAGAACGGCTCGGATTGCCACGCTTTGAGCGTCGCGATCGTTTGTGCAGCAAACGCCTCATGAATCTCGTAGAAATCGAAGTCCTGCAGTTTCAGGTTCGCCTCGTTGAGCATGTCGGAGACAGCGTATGCCGGCGCCATGAGAAGCCCCTCGTCATTGACGAAGTCGACGGCAGCCACCTTGGCAAATGTCAGGTGCGCGAGGATCGGCAGGTTTTTTTGCCGGGCCCAGTCTTCCGAGGCAAGCAGTACGGCAGCGGCGCCGTCGGTTAGCGGTGTGCTATTGCCGGCTGTCATTGTGCCTGCGCCGCTCTTGTCAAAGGCCGGTTTGAGCCGTGCCAGTTTCTCCGGCGTCGAATCGCGGCGAATGTTGGTGTCTTCATCGATGTCGGCGAACGGCACAACGAGGTCTTCGTACCAGCCGCTGTCATAGGCTTCGCCGGCCTTGATGTGACTCGACAGCGCCAGCGCATCCTGGTGTTCGCGCGTCACTTCCCATTGCTTCGCGATGATTTCCGTACTCTCACCCATCGACAACCCGGTGCGTGGTTCCTCCACACCCGGAAACTCGGGTTTCAGGAAACTCGGTCGCCAGCGGAACAGCGCTTTGACTCGTTCGCCCATCGAACGTGCAGCGTGCATGTCCAGCAACATGCGGCGATATGGATCGCCGTAAACGATAGGCGCGTCACTCACTGTGTCCGTGCCGCCCGCAATGCCCGAATCGATCTGGCCGAGTGCAATCTTGTTGGCAACCATAATTGCCGCCTCGAGGCTCGTGCCGCAGGCGCGCTGCAGGTCAACCCCGGGCGTGCGCATGGAAAGCCCAGACTCGATCGCGCTTTCGCGGGCGAGGTTCCAGTCGCGCGAATGTTTAATGACAGCGCCGAGTGCCACTTCGCCGATCGTTTGGCCTTTTAGGTCAAACTTGTTGACGACGCCCTCGAGCGCTCCGGTCATGAGTTCCTGGTTGGAGAACTGCCGGTAAAACGTATGCGACCGGCAAAACGGGATTCGTGAACCGCCTACTACGGCGACGCGTATCGCTCTTCCATCGTGCAACATACGGTGACTCCTGTCTGGACCGTTACAAGACTGCGCGACGCAACTTTACACCATTCAAAGTCACGACCGTAAGTGTAAGATGCGCCGATGTCCCCTGAGCGTAAATCAATGTTTCGCTTTGAGGCCGGAATGCTGTTGCGTCTCGGTGGACCGCTTATCGTCAACAATCTTGCGGTTGCCGGCATGCAATTCGCAGATGCCGTTATGGCAGGGCGTCTGGGTGCGCAGTCACTCGCCGCCGTCGCCGTCGGGGCCAGCGTCTGGTTCCTGGGCTTTTCGATGGTGCTCGGAATCATGATGGCAATCTCGCCGATCGTCGCACGCTATTACGGCGCAAAGCAGTATGACCTCGTCGGCCGGTATACCCGACAGGGTATTTACCTCGCTGTCGGCTTTGGTGCCGGAATAACGCTGTTTGGCAATTTACTGGCCGAGCCGCTACTGACCTGGTTCGGGATCGATAACGAATTTCGCGCATTAACCGTAGACTACGTTGCGGCCATTTCATGCGGCGCCATCGGCATCTTCATTTTCCTCGCGCTGCGCTTCACGACGGAAGGCGTGGGCCATACGCGACCGATCATGTACACCTCAGTGTTTGCGCTGGTGATGAACGTGTTCCTCAATTATGTGCTCGCATTTGGCAAGTTCGGCGCACCGGCGCTCGGTGCAGTGGGGCTGGGCTATGCCAGCGCGATCACGATGTGGCTCGTTATGTTCGCGCTGCTGTTTTACACCGTTTCCAGCAAAACACTGAAGCCGTTCCAGCTATTCAGCCGTGTCGCGCCGGTTCGGTTATCGGTGCTGCGCGAGGTGCTGGTCCTTGGTATCCCGATCTCAATCACAATCACAGCAGAGACCGGGCTATTCAGCATCGTGTCAGTGCTGATGGGTACACGCGGCACGAATATTACGGCGGCGCACCAGATAGCCATCAACTTCGCGAGCACGATGTTCATGATTCCGCTCGCGCTGAGCGCGGCCGCGACGATTCGCGTGGGCCACTTGCTGGGCGCTCAAGAACCCGCGCGCGCACGTTTTGCCGGCGTAACCGGCATTGTTCTGTGCGCGCTGTTCATGACGGCATCTGCCATATTTATGTTGTTGTTCCGTGACCTGGTTGTGGGGATTTACACGACGGACTCGGCGGTCAAGGGCATCGCAATCAGCCTTTTGCTCGTGGCTGCCGTGTTTCAGATAGGTGACGGCGTGCAGATTGGTGCCGCCGGCGTACTGCGCGGCTACAAAGACACACGCATGCCAATGCTGATCAACGTGTTTTCGTTCTGGGCGGTCGGTTTCCCGCTGGCATTCCTGGCGGCAATCACATACCGCATGCCACCAAACTACACTTGGGGCGGACTGGTTGCGGGGCTGTCGATGGCCGCGTTCCTGCTGACGTGGCGATTTCTGCGGCTGTCCCGCCGCGCGATTCCAGGTGCGGCCTAACCCTGGCGAAGTCTGTTGAACTCTATGAACGACTGGCCGAGGCC
>JBCAZN010000430.1:0-2591 GCA_038533035.1 Pseudomonadota bacterium | reverse complement strand
ATCGGCCTCGTCGATGACAAAGCAATCAATGAAGTCGCCGTAGTAACGGGCAATATCCCAGGTCGACGCTCCCATGTTCAATTCTTTCATGAGCTTCGACGTCGGACCTTTAATACTCTGACCGCCCACCACCGGCGATACGCAAATTACCGGTGCCGCATGCCGCGTCAGCGATTCGCGAACGGACGGAATCGCCAGAATCGGTTCGATACTGATAAAAGGGTTTGAGGGACAGATAACGAACGCGTCGACCGACGTGTCTTCCAGCAATGCGGCAAACCGGGGCGCGGGTGCCGCCGACTCGGCGCCTCGAAATTCGATGCTGCTAACGGCAGGTTCGCACTTGAGCCGAACAAAGTAGTCCTGAAACGCCAAGTCACCGTTCTCTGTTTTGAGAATGGTGCGCACGGGATCATCGGACATGGGAATAATTTCGGTGGCAACGCCAAGGCGATGCGCAAATTGCGATGTCACGTCGCTAAGGCTCCATCCGGATGCCAGCAGCTGCGTTCTCAGTGTGTTGAGGGCGAGGTCCTTGTCGCCGAGCCGGAACCAGGTGTCACCACCAAGTGCTTCCAGCGCCTCCATGAATGACCAGGTTTCCTGCGCGCGTCCCCAGCCTGAGTCCGGATTTGCGATGCCTGCCAATGTGTATGTGACAGTGTCGATGTCCGGGCATATCGTCAGGCCCAGGTGATTGAAGTCGTCGCCCGTATTCACGACGATCGAAATATCAGGTTGCGACTCCAGACTCGCGAGCCCGAGCGCCAGCTTTGCGCCGCCAACGCCACCGCACAGCGCGACAATTTTCGGCGTAGTCGTCAACGAAACAGGTCCGAATCCGGGTCACGCAATAAATCGCTGGCCCGCGAATCGGTTCGTGCGTACTCCAGGCCATTGACGAGCACCACGGGCAGGCCCTCGCTGCCTTGGCCCATGAGCAATGTCGCTGCCGCTGCAATGCCATCGGCAACGCCGATCTGCGTGGCCGTCAGTTCGCGTCCATGCAGGTCTTCGGCGCCGCGGATATCGAGTACGGCGGGGACGCCATGCACGCCGATTGCAATGCCAACGACACCATTTCGCCAGGGCCGGCCGGTGCTGTCGGCGATGACGATGCCGAGATCGACCTGGAGGTCTTTCGCGATGGTTGCTGCGATCGCGCGTGCACTCGTATCCGGATTCTCGGGCAGCAGTAACGCAAAGCCATCGTCGATATTGGACTGATCAATGCCGGCATTTGCCATGATCATGCCGAGCTTGTTCTCGGTAATGAGCGTCGCGCCCGACTGTCGAACGACACGCCGCGATTCGTTCAGAATCAGCTGTACCAGGCGCGGATCCTTGCCGGTTTTATCGGCAAGCGCTGCGGCTTCATCGCCGGGCGTCACCGCGTCGAGACGCACAGCTCTGCCTTCGGCTTTGGATACGATTTTCTGGGCGACAACAACGATTGTATTGTCAGTGACGTTTGCACCGGACGCTCGAATCGCCTCGGTCACCAGTGCGCCGACGTCGTCGCCCTCCCGAACCATCGGAATTCCCGACAACGCGAATAGAGAAACGTTGCTCACTGGAACGAACTAGCGTGGACTGCGCTGCTGCCGGTCAAAACGGTCTCGTACAGCGTCGTTCGTTGCACAACACGCCGACCCAGCGACGCACCGATCTCGACCATCTTGTCTGCCGGTAATTCCTGGCCGTGCCGCGCACCCGCCGCGCGACTGATGCTCTCGTTCATCAGGATTCCGCCAAGATCATTACATCCGGCGTTCAAACAGCTTTTTGCGCCTTCGACCCCCATCTTTGTCCACGAGGTCTGAATGTTGGTGATGTGGGGGTGCAGTACCAAGCGGCCAACGGCGTGCATCAAAACGGCTTCCCGCCAGGTGGGTCCTTTGCGGCTTTGGCCTTTCCTGAAGATCGGAGTTTCGGGGTGCACGAATGGCAGCGGTACAAACTCTGTAAAGCCACCGGTCGACAGCTGCAGGTCACGCAACCGCAACAAGTGTCGCGCCCAGTGCCTGGGATTGTCGGCGTGCCCGAACATGATCGTTGCCGTTGTTGGCAGCCCGGTGCGGTGCGCTTCCGCAACGACATCCAGCCACTGATCTGTACTGATCTTGTCGGGGCATATTCGGGCGCGAACTTCGTCGTCCAGTATCTCTGCAGCTGTGCCTGGCATCGACCCAAGGCCTGCACGCTGTAATTTCTCTAAAAACTTTGCCACCGACAGGTCCAGCGTCCGGGCACCCTGCCAAACCTCGAGTGGCGAAAAGGCGTGGATGTGCATGGCCGGAACCGCGTCTTTTATTGCGCGACAAATATCGAGGTAGGTCGCTCCCGTGTAGGACGGATGAATGCCGCCCTGCAGGCAAACCTCGGTCGCACCTCTTCTGTACGCTTCTTCGGCTTTTGCGGCGATTTCATCCAGTCCGAGGTTGTACGATTTGCCGCGCAGGTGCTCGGCGTGATCGCCCTTGGAAAACCCGCAAAAGCCGCAGCGGAAGTAACAGATGTTCGTGTAGTTAATGTTCCTGTTGACGACGTAGGTAACCGTGTCGCCTGATACGCTGGCACGCAGTTCGTCC
>JBCAZN010000429.1:0-2594 GCA_038533035.1 Pseudomonadota bacterium | reverse complement strand
CGCTCGAATTTTGAGTCAGGAAAATGGAAAAGTATGGCTGAAGTTGCCCAGGAATTGCTGTCTGTAAGCCTCGAAGAGGAGATGCAGCAGTCCTATCTAGACTACGCGATGAGCGTCATCGTGGGACGCGCATTGCCGGACGTTCGCGACGGCCTCAAACCCGTGCATCGTCGTGCGCTGTTCTCGATGCACGAGCAGAACAACGCTTGGAATAAACCCTACAAAAAGTCGGCCCGCCTGGTCGGTGACATCATGGGTAAATACCACCCGCATGGCGATTCCGCGATCTACGACACGATCGTCCGCATGGCGCAGCCGTTTTCGCTGCGTTACATGCTTGTCGATGGCCAGGGTAACTTCGGTTCGGTCGACGGGGACAACCCGGCGGCGATGCGTTACACCGAAATTCGCATGTCGAAGATCGCCCATGAACTCATGGCCGATATCGACAAGGAAACTGTCGATTTCATCCCGAACTACGATGAATCCGAGCATGAGCCGGCTGTTCTGCCCACGCGCATCCCGAATCTACTGATTAACGGCTCGTCGGGCATCGCGGTCGGTATGGCCACGAATATTCCGCCGCACAACCTGACCGAGGTTATTGATGCAACGCTCGCGTTGATCGAAAACCCGGAAATCGACGTGCCAGGACTCATGGAGCACATTCCAGGGCCTGATTTCCCGACGTCGGGCATCATCAACGGCGCACAGGGCATCTACTCGGCGTATCGCACCGGCCGCGGCCGGGTCTACATTCGCGGTCGCACTTCCGTTGAGACGATCAACAAGCGTGGCAAAGAAGCGATCATCGTCACCGAGTTGCCGTACCAGGTTAACAAGGCACGGCTAATCGAGAAAATTGCCGACCTGGTGCGTGACAAGCGTATTGAAGGCATCAGCGAGCTGCGCGACGAGTCCGACAAGGACGGTATGCGTATTGTGATTGAGCTGAAGCAGGGCGAAGTCAGCGACGTTGTGCTTAATAATCTCTACAAGCAGACCGCATTGCAGAGCGTCTTCGGCATCAACATGGTCGCACTGCACGACGGGCAGCCGAAGCTCCTGAACCTGAAACAGATTCTCGAGGCGTTTCTTGCACATCGGCGCGAAGTGGTTACCAGGCGCACGATTTACGACCTGCGCAAAGCGCGCGACCGGGCGCACGTTCTCGAAGGTCAGACCGTTGCCCTCGCAAATATTGACGAGGTGATCGAGCTCATCAAGGCCTCGGCGTCGCCGGCAGAGGCCAAGACCGGGCTTATGAGCCGGGACTGGTCGCCGGGTGCGGTCACAGACATGCTGGAGCGAGCTGGTGCGAGCGACACACGTCCTGACGGACTCGACGATTCAACCGGGCTGATCGACGGCAGGTATCGTCTGTCACCCGTTCAGGCACAGGCGATTCTCGATTTACGTCTGCACCGTTTAACGGGTCTGGAACAAGATAAAATAATCAAAGAATACAAAGAGATACTAGAAAAAATTAAAGAATTTTCTAGTATTCTTGGCGACCCCGACAAGCTGCTCGATGTCATTCGAACGGAGCTTGCCGAGGTTCGCGATGAGTACGGTGACGAGCGTCGTACCGAGATCGTCCAGGATCACTCAGACCTAAGCGTCGAGGACCTGATTCCGGAAGAGGAAGTCGTGGTGACGCTATCGCACGGCGGCTATGCGAAAGCACAGCCGATTGAGGCGTACCAGGCGCAGAAGCGGGGCGGACGTGGCAAGTCAGCGACCAAGGTCAAAGATGAGGACTTCATCGACAACCTGTTCGTCGCGAATACTCACGACACGATCCTGTGTTTCTCGAGTCGCGGCAAAATGTACTGGCTCAAGGTCTTCCAGGTGCCGCAGGCAAGCCGTGGTTCACGCGGCAAGCCGATTGTGAACCTGTTGCCGCTCGAGGAAGGCGAGCGCATTAATGCCGTGCTGCCGATCCGCGAGTATGCCGACGGTCACTTCGTGTTTATGGCGACGTCCGGCGGCACCGTGAAAAAGACGCCGTTGACCCAGTTCTCGCGGCCGCGAGCCAACGGCATCATCGCGATCGACCTGCGTGGTGATGACAAGCTCGTCGACGTTGCAATCACCGATGGCGAGGCGGAAATCCTGCTGGTTGCCAGTCATGGCAAGTCGATTCGCTTTAAAGAAGAAGACGTCCGTCCGATGGGCCGTGGTGCGGCGGGCGTCCGCGGTATAAAGCTGCCCGGCGGGCATGAAGTTATTGCACTTTCAATCATGCGCGAGGGCTTGATTCTGACCGCAACCGAGAATGGCTACGGCAAACGCACCCATGTAGACGACTTCCCGGTGCAGGGCCGCGGCGGCCAGGGCGTCATTGCAATTCAGACGACCGAGCGCAATGGCCGAACAGTCGGTGCAACACTGGTTGCCGACGAAGATGAGGTCATGCTGATCAGCTCCAATGGCACGTTGGTGCGCACAACAGTCGATGACATCTCGATTATGGGTCGAAACACCCAGGGTGTGCGTCTGATTCGGGTTGAAAGAGGACAGCGTCTCGTTGGCCTTGCACGAATCGAGGCGATTGAAGACGACGAGTAATTTTTCGGTTTGCACCATGTCGG
>JBCAZN010000428.1:0-2594 GCA_038533035.1 Pseudomonadota bacterium | reverse complement strand
GGCGCTGCTCGGTCAGGATGGCCTTGAGTTTTACCTGCTCAGACACGCCGATGCCGTTCGATGCCAGCCGTTTCACACAGCCGACTTCCAGCTGGGTGCGAATGAAGCAGGCTTCAAAGTAACGCTCCAGGCTGATCGCGGTGACGTAGCTGCCACTTTTCGGGACCGAGCAGCGCCAGGCACTAAAAGCAAACGATGACGCACAGTTCTTTGAGCTCGACGAGGCTTTTCATCGCCAGCTTTTTAAAATTGCCGGGTTGCCGGGCGCATGGGAAATCATGCAGACCGCGAAAGCAGAGATCGACCGGGTCCGCCATCTGAAACGTCTCTTCGGTATTCGCCAGCGCCGCCTCGTCGTGCAGGAGCACGCGGCGATCGCTGACGCCATCATGCAACGTGACCCGGCCGCAGCGGAACGGCACTTGCTGGACAACATCGGGGCAACCGACGACCAGATGGACTCGTTGTCCGAGAATCCACAGCTGTTGCAAACCATCGATGACCTGAATCAACTGGTCGCCCTGGATGGTCGGTCGCGCAGCACACGCAACGCGGCGAAAGGCTGAACGTGGATATCAACGTCGCCATTGTCGTTGTCTATTTTGCTTTTCTGATCGTCATTGGCTGGTCGTTCCGGAATCTGACATCCAACACGAGTGATTACTTCAGGGGCGGCGGCAACGTTCTCTGGTGGATGGTCGGGGCAACAGCGTTCATGACGCAGTTTTCCTCGTGGACGTTCACGGGCGCCGCGGGCAAGGCCTACGTCGACGGACTGGCGGTGTCTTTCATCTTCATCGGCAACGCGCTCGGCTACTTTTTCAACTACCTGTACTTCGCGCCGCGCTTTCGGCAAATGCGTGTCGTAACGGTCATCGAGGCGCTGCGCCTCAGGTTCGGCAAACGAAACGAACAGCTGTTTGCGTGGGTGAGCATGTTCACATCGTCGATGACCGCCGGCATCGGATTGAACGGGCTGGCGATCGTCACGTCGTCCATTTTCGAATTCTCCATGGAAACGACGATCGTCGCGACCGGACTCGTTGTGATTTTTATGTCAGTAACCGGCGGTGCGTGGGCTGTGATCGCATCGGACTTTATGCAGATGATCGTCATCATGGCCGTGACAATTGCCTGTGCGGCCGTCGGCATCTACCACGCCGGCGGCATCGTACCGATCATCGACAATTTCCCCCGCGATTTTGTTTCCGGCACGGGCATCAACTACATGGCCATCTTTTATATCTGGGCATTCAGTATTTTCCTGAAGCAGATAGGGCTGACCAATAACATCCTGTATTCCTATCGCTACCTGGTAGCAAAAGATTCCAACCACGCGCGCAAAGGCGCTCTGCTGGCCTGCGGACTGATGACGCTTGGCCCGATTATCTGGTTCATCCCGGCATGGTTCATGGCGGGTTCGGGCGCTGACCTTGCCACCATGTACCCGGAGCAGGGCAGCAACTACGCCGAGGCCTCCTATCTCGCGTTTGTTCGGCTCTACATGCCCGTCGGCATGATCGGCTTGCTGGTCGCGGCAATGTTTGCAGCGACGATGAGTTCGATCGACTCAGGTTTGAATCGTAACGCGGGCATCCTGGTCAAGAATTTCGTGAAGCCGATCATTGCTCCGAATATCTCGGAAAAGAACCTGATGATCGTGTCGCGAGTCGCGTCGGTGGGTTTCGGCGTACTGATCATCTCCATCGCGCTGTTCCTGAACTCGCTCAAGGAGCTCAGCCTGTTCGATGCCATGCTGTTGATCAGTGCATTGCTCGGATTCCCACAGATGATTCCGAGTTTTCTCGGCTTCTTCATTCGCAAAACGCCCGATTGGGCAGCCTGGGCGACGATGCTCGTCGGCGCTATGGTGTCGTGGCTGGTCGCCGTCGTATTGCAGCCTGATTACATTGAGGCGTGGTTCGGTCTTGCAACTCCTCTGACAGACCGTGAGTGGGTGGATCTTGTTGTTGCGATCAGCCTCGTCAGCCACGTTGTGATTACTGGCGGGTTCTTCTGTATGACGCCGTTGTTCTACCGGGGCCTTTCCGAAGCAAGAGAGGCCGCCGTGCAACGCTTCTTCACGAACATCAATACGCCGTTGCAGAAACAAGAGGGTGATCACGCGCATCTCGATAACCGACAACGAATTCTGTTGGGCCGCACCGTTGCGATAGCCGGCATCCTGGTGATGGCCATGATGGCGCTGCCAAATCCACTGTGGGGTCGCCTTGTCTTTTTCGCTTGTGGATCGGTCGTTCTTTTTGTCGGCGTCATGCTGTTCTCCGCGGTGACAGACGTGCCGGCCGGTGAAGACGATGATGACGCCGATAGCGCCGAAGACCTGCAGGAATCGCCTTTGAACTAACCGTGCATTTATTGAGTACGACTATGAAGATTACGAACGCAAAAATATTTATCGGCGGGCCGGGCAGGAACTACGTCACCCTCAAGATCGAGACCGATGAAGGAATTGCCGGTGTTGGCGACGCCACGCTCAACTGCCGCGAAACCCTGACGGCCAAATACCTGGAGGGTGACGTAGTTCCTGCCCGGCCCGCCGATAAATATTTTTGCGTTCGTAATCTTCATAG
>JBCAZN010000427.1:0-2599 GCA_038533035.1 Pseudomonadota bacterium | reverse complement strand
CCGTTTTTCATCTGGAATCGGGTGTTTTTGTCGTGACCCCACCACCCACCGAATCTCGGCAGGTCGAAATTGCGGCCGTGACGCTCGTGGACGAAGATGCCACCAACGTTGCCCGGACTCGAGTTCAGGTACTTGTAGGAACACCACGCCGCGAAATCGATATCCCAGTCGTGCAATCGCATTGGGACATTGCCCGCCGCATGCGCAAGATCGAAACCGGCTACCGCACCAACCGCATGAGCGGCCTCGGTCAGGCGCGGCATGTCGAACAGCTGGCCCGTAAAGTAGTTGACGCCACCAAAGAACACCATCGCCACTTCGTCCGCATTGGCCTCGATTGCAGCGAGGATGTCGTCTTCGCTGATCAGGCGTTCACCGTCTCGTGGTGCGACCTCGATGATTGCGTCTTCCGGGTCGAAGCCATGAAACCGCGTCTGTGTTTCGAGCAGGTAGCGATCCGATGGAAACATCTTTGCTTCACTGATGATTTTGTAGCGAGTGGACGTGGGCCGGTAGAACGACACGAACAGCAGGTGAATGTTGGTCGTCAGCGAGTTCATGCAGACGACTTCGGATTCCTGCGCACCGACCAGCGCGGCCATCGGCGGCGTCAGACGTTCGTGATAGCTGTACCAGGGGTTCGCCGAGTGAAAGTGCCCCTCGACACCGAACTTCGCCCATTCGTCGAGCTCGAGTTCAACGGCCGCACGCACAGTTTTCGGTTGCAGGCCGAGGGAGTGCCCCGTGAAGTAGACGAGTTCGTCAGTGCCGAGCGTCGGAAAGTGAAACTGATCACGATAGCCGCGCAGCGGATCTGCCGCGTCCTGTGACCTGGCGAAATCGAGTGTCGATTCGAATGGCATGTCAGGCCTTGTCTTTTGCCGGCAGAGTTACCCAGCCGTCCGGGACCTCCTTGCCGGGATGCAAAGTGCCGCAATCGGGGCACGTGCGCGCATCGTTGTCATCGTAAAACGCCTGGTACAACGGCGGCAGGTCATCGACGATCGACTTCAGCAAAACCTCCACGCGGTGCACGAGGCTGCCGCAGTCGAAGCAGTACCATTCAAAGGCGTCCATTTGGCCTTCCGGGCGCTTGGGCTCAATGACGAGCCCGACACTGCCCGCCATCGGTCGCTGCGGCGAATGCCGGACGTGCGCCGGCAGCATGAAAATTTCGCCTTCGCGAATAACGACGTCGTAAAACTCGCCCTGGTCAAAGACCTTGAGCACCATGTCGCCCTCGAGCTGGTAGAAAAATTCGTCAACCGGGTCATCGTGATAGTCCGTTCGCTTGTTGGGGCCGCCCACGACAAACGCCATCATGTCGACATCTTCCCAGATCTGTTTGTTGCCGACAGGCGGCTTCAGCAGATGACGATGCTCGTCAATCCACGCCTGAAAATTAAATGCTGCGAGTCTGGCCATGGCCGGCACCCCAATACACAAGGCCGACAGTTTAACCGGCGCCGGGCACGCTATGAAGGCGTGCAGAAAGAATCTATGCCGGTTGCGGCACTTCTGTGGGACGACTGGTCATCATCATCGTGCCAAGCGCCATCGCCATTAGTGAAAGGAACGGCTCGAATGGCCAGAATGGCAGCCACAGCTCCAGGTTTGCAGACCAGGCCTGTGCGGTCAGAAAGGCGGTCGTTGATTGTTGCAGCCCGAGGCTTGCAGCCGACCAGAACACGCCCAGTAGCACAACAGCCCAGCCTGTTAGTCGCGCGATTGGCGCCGCGCCGATACCGGCGCTGTCCAGTGCACGCTGGCGTTTGACGCCATAAGCCGAAATTCGCGATGCAAAAGCGATGAATCCGGCCCAGTAAAATACGTGATCGATCAGCTGTGGATCGGGGTAATAGGAAAGATTCCACCAGTAAACGCTGAACGGGTACGCCCAGAGGAAATAGATACCGCAACGGTGCAGAACCTTCCACTGCTGCTGACTCAGGAACTGGCGTCCGAACTTGAACGACGTCAGCACCATTGCAGTCAGGAAGATATAACCGGTGCTGCCTTCAAGTTCATCACGCAGGAAGAAGATCTCGTCGAAGTAATAATCGCGGTGAAAATTCGACATCAGGAATATAAAGGCGCCCTGCCAGGCCATTGCCACGGCAAAGCACATGCCGATGTACTTCCTGTTGCGCAGCAACCAGGACGAAAATGCGGCGGGGTACAAGACGGGTAATGCAGACGCCGCCACCACCAGATAGATAAACGGTACGGCGAACTTCACCGAGAAACCGATCATATGCGAAACACCCGGCGGTACCGACATGTCGGTGCGCGACATCTCGTACACCATGATCAGTGACATCGGAATCGCGATTAGCCAGAACAGGTTCCAGCCGTTCAGCCATTTACGTCGCAGTATCGTTTGCGTGTTGTCGCTGTCGGGCATCATTGAATAGTGCCACGCGGCGAATCAGTCGTCGCCTATCCCGATAGGATCGGAAGACGATTTTCGCGCACATGCTAGTATCCAAATCATGCAGAAACCGCTAAGAATCGCAGTAGCGCTGTTGCCGTGGGTGCTGGCGAGCTTCACGTTCTACTGGCTCGAATCCAGCGGTACGTGGACGTCGGACACGCCGCA
>JBCAZN010000426.1:0-2603 GCA_038533035.1 Pseudomonadota bacterium | reverse complement strand
CTCGAGGACATTCGCCTGATGAAGGCGTCGAACATGAATGCGGTGCGCAACTCGCATTACCCGCACCAGGATGACTGGTACGAACTCGTCAGTCGCCACGGGCTATACATGGTCGACGAGGCCAACATTGAAAGTCACGGTTATGGCTACGACCACGACAAGACGCTCGGTAACAAACCGCACTGGATGGACCATCACCTCGACCGCACTCAGCGCATGCTCGAACGCTCGAAAAATTTTCCGGCGGTCGTGATCTGGTCGCTCGGCAACGAGGCCGGCGACGGCGTAAACCTTGGTGCCACCTATCACTGGATCAAGTCGCGCGACCTGACACGACCGGTGCAGTACGAAACCGAGGGGAACATAGAGGAAGTTGGCGAGCGCCACTCCGACTTTCACTCCAGCATGTACTGGCGTCACTGGGACCTCGAGGAATACGCGCAAACTCACAACGACCGGCCATTCGTGCTTATCGAGTATTCACATGCAATGGGCAATAGCTCCGGCAACCTGCGCGAGTACTGGGACGTCATCAACAGTCACGACATCCTCTCGGGTGGTTTTATCTGGGACTGGGTCGACCAGGGTCTGATCGAATACGACGAAGAGGGCATTCCGTACTGGACCTACGGCGGTGACTACGGCCCGCCCGACGTGCCGTCGAGCGGCAACTTCAATTTCAACGGGCTCGTCTTTCCCGACCGGCGGGTGCAACCCGCGTTCTGGGAAGTAAAACGTGTGTACCAGCACGTCGAGTTTGAGGCCGCCAGTCTTGTGTCCGGTGACTTCATCATCCACAACCATTACGACTTCACACACCTCGACGGCGCATTCGAGCTGCGCTGGCAGGTGACCGAAGACGGCCGGGTTGTCGACAGCGGCATTGTTAACGATCTCGATGTTGCGGCCGAGAGTTCGGCCAGAGTCTGGCTGCCGTACAATGTGCGCAGCCTGCGCGCAGGCCCTGAACATCACTTGCTACTGCGGCTGGTTGCAGCGGAAGCGCACGGCTTGCTGGCAGCGGGCCACGTCTACGCCGAGCAGCAATTCAGGTTGCCGTCGCAAGACCCCTACGGCGAAGCTATTGCCGGCTCTATTCCCGGCTCTGTCGAGGTCGTAAGCCGCGACAACACTACAACAATCGGCAACGACGACTTCAGCGTTGGCTTTGATAACTCGAGTGGACTCATGACGTCGCTCTGCTACGGCAATCGCGAACTGCTGCTCGCGCCGCTGACGCCGATCACCTGGCGTGCGCCGACAGACAACGATTTTGGCAACTACATGCAGGACTGGGGCGCGGTCTGGGAGCAGGCGCGCCGCAACCTCACGCTCGACTCCCTAAAGGTGGTCGAAAACGGCGATTGCTGCGCGACGGTCGATGTCGCAATGACGATGTCGGACGACGAGAACAATCCTGTCGCAATCTGGACGGCGAGCTACGACATCTCGGCTGACGGACGCATTCACGTACAGAATCGCTTTGCTCGCGACCCGGATCTGCCGGTGCTGCCGCGCGTTGGCATGAACGTCGAGGTTGCCAACGACCTTGACGCTGTCGACTGGTTCGGCCGCGGACCGCATGAGAACTACTCGGATCGCAAGGAGTCCGCCAACGTCGGTCGCTACAGCAATGTCGTTGCCGATCACTACGTACCCTATATGCGCCCGCAGGAAAATGGCTACAAAACCGACACTCGCTGGGTGTCGCTCAGCGATGAAAATACCGGACTGCTGGTTATTGCTGACGACCTCATCAGCTTCGGTGTGAGTCATAACCGGCTCGAAGATTTTGTGCCGCCCGTCAAGATAGCGATCACGAGTGAAGACGGGCCAGAGGCTCGCAAGAAAAATGACAAACGCGTCAACGTGCACGTCAACGACATCAAGCCGCGCGACCTCATCTCGTTCGACATCGATCTTGGACAGATGGGTGTTGGCGGTGACGATTCGTGGGGCAAGCGCACGTTGCAACGCTATATGCTCAACGACGCCAGCTACGAATACGGCTTTACGCTGATTCCTTATTCCAACGGAGAGAACGCTCTTGATGAACTTGTGCTGCGCTAGATTCGCTGCCTTGGCGGCAGCATTGCTCGCCGCCTCGGCGGCGTTCGCTGACGATGCTTCCGAACGCATCAGCGAGATGTTCAGTCACTATGACGAGGGCAAGCAGCCGGGCGTCGCGGTTCTCGTGATGCGCGGCGACGATGTCGTCTTTTCGGAGGGCTTTGGCTATGCCCACCTCGAAGACGACACGCCAAATTCGCCGCAGTCGATGTTCCGCCTGGCATCGGTCTCCAAGCAGATGACAACGATGGCGCTCATGCGGCTGGCCGAAGCCGGCAAGCTCGACTATGACGACCTGATCACGAAACATGTGCCTGAGCTTGACACCTGGCCGCGCGTCCAGGCGTCGGCCAGTGTTGCAGGCTCCACCAGCGAGTGATTCCGAACCGCACGAATCCAGGCAGCCATGTCCTCAAGCGATGCGTAGTAGCCGCCCGCACCGAGCATGTCGTTGAAAACGTCGAAGTCGAGAACCTCGTAACCGTCGTCTTGCGGCGTGTAGCCGATAACGCGGTTGGCGAAGTTACCGCGCG
>JBCAZN010000425.1:0-2606 GCA_038533035.1 Pseudomonadota bacterium | reverse complement strand
AGTGTCGTCCGGAGCTCGCGCTCGCCACCTTTTTCGGCAACCGTCGCGGTTGCCGCATCGGGTTCCGTCGTGACGTCCGAAATACGCGCCGGGCAAATCAGATCCACATTGTCGAGTGCGGCAAGTTTGGTCTGCAAAACGTCGCCGAGCACGCGATTGATAACAACGTAGCCGAGCGCCTCGACGCCCTGCTCCTCCGCGTCGATGTGTGAAAACCCGAATCGCCCTTTGTCTGACACATGAATGTGGGTAATCGGCGTCGCTGCCGCCACGATCTCGTCCCAGAATCCCATTGCCTCAAACATGCGCTGGGAACTGCGCGAGAGTGCAGTCGTACGATCATCAAAACTCGGCTGACCGATCGCTTTTCGTGCAACAGGCTCAACGACGCAGACCCGCAACTTCAGCGGCGCGAGCGCCAGTGCAAGGCTGGTACCGATCATGCCACCGCCGGCGATAACTATGTCGTAGTCGCGACTCATGACGCCTGCATCAGCGCCTCAATGTCGTCGGGGTCTTTCGGCAGTCCCTTGCTTAGCACGTCAGGCCCCTTGGTCGTGACCGCCACATCGTCCTCGATGCGGATGCCGATATTCTGGAACTTTTTCGAACCATTGCCATTGATGTAAATGCCCGGCTCGACCGTGGTTACCATGCCCGATTCGAGCAAGCGCCATTCATCGCCAACCTTGTAATCGCCGACGTCGTGCACATCCATGCCAATCCAGTGGCCGGTTCGATGCATATAGAATTCACGGTAGGCTTCGTCTGCAATCAGGCGCTGCAAGCTACCGTCGAGCAGTCCGATTTTCTTGAGGCCCGCGGTAATGACGCGTACCGCAGCATCGTGCGGATCATTCCAGTGGTTGCCGACCACGGTTTTCTCGATCGCGGCGAACTGCGCTTCGAGCACAATCTCGTACACGGCGCGTTGCTCGGGCGTGAAGCGTCCGTTGACCGGAAAGGTTCGCGTGATATCGGATGCGTAGTAGTCGAGCTCACATCCCGCATCGATCAGTACGAGATCGCCGTCTTCCAGGACGGCGTTATTCTCGACGTAGTGCAGAACGCAGGTGTTACTGCCACCACCAACGATCGGGCTGTAGGAGACCCAGGCGTTGTTGCGACGGAACTCGTGCCGAAATTCGGCCTCGACTTCGTACTCGTACAATCCGGGGCGCGTGCATTGCATCGCCCGTTTATGGGCCGCAACGCCCACTTTTGCGGAGCGTCGCATCGCGGAAATCTCGCTGCGGCTCTTGTAAAGACGCATGTCATGCAGCAGGTGATCCAGCGCCACAAACTCGTGCGGTGTGTGTACGCCACGCGACAGCTTGGAACGCAGCGTGTTCAGCCATTCCGCCATGCGTGAATCGAAGTCCGAGTACATGCCCATCGTGTAATACACGCGGCTGCAGGACTCCATGATGCCGGGCAGGATGTCATCGATATCGTCGATCGGAAACGCGTCGTCAGCACCGTACTCGTTAATCACGCCTTCGGGACCGGCGCGATAACCGTCCCAGAGTTCGCTTTTCGGGTCGCGCTCGCGGCAGAACACAAGGTACTCGCCACTGTCGCGCCCCGGCATTAATACGGCCACCGACTCAGGCTCGGCGAATCCCGTCAGATAGTAAAAGTCGCTGTCTTGCCGATAGCGATACTCCACGTGCCGACTGCGCATTTTGACGGGCGCCGACGGCAGGATGGCAATGCCACCCTCGCCCACCATGCGCATCAGCTGCTGCCGACGGTTTTCAAATTCCCTGCTATTCATTGCTGCTTTTGTGCCCGATTGCGGATATCCGCGAGTTCCTCAAATGCAAGTTGCGCCGCGACGCGCAGGTACTCGACGAGCTCGGCATAGGCCGACTCGTTGTCTTCCTCATCCACGTCGCCATCAAGGCCGGCGCGCGTGATCTGCAGCATGTCCCTGATGATGTCGGACAATGGTTCCTTGCCGAGTCGTTCCTTGAGTTCGTCGCTACGATCGCCCGACACCAGGCCGTGCAGGAATCCCTCGCTCCAATGCGCGAGTGCCTGCGTGCGCAGGCCCACATCATCCTGATCGGGGGGCAGCAACGGCTCAAACTCCGACAGCCGTTCCGAAAGCTCCAAATAGGTCGTCTGGTAGAGCGAGTCCAGAAGCTTCTGGCACTCGGTGCGCTGCGCGTTGTTTTCATCGACACCCTCAAGGATTGTCATCAACCACTCCGGCGCCGCCGCCACGCCGCCGACCGACAGCCGCCCCGCCAGCAGTCCGTGCGTCTGCGCGGAATCCCAGCTCGCACCGCAGCGTTGCAGCGCGTCCTCGAGCCGATCGTGATCTACCTTTTCCTGCATCGGGAAGCCAACCTTATCAATACATCCAATCTCTTATGATCCCACGGACCGCCGTTCCAGACTATGGCGATTGGCTGTCAATTGCCTCGACGATTGATTCTGATAAAGCGCGTGACTATATTGCCCGTATGGCTGAGAACATTAATTCAACTTTTGAACACGAACTGAAGCGGCTTGAAAAGCGCGTTGACGCACTCGTTCAGGTGTGCGACCAGCTTCAGGACGAAAATCGCTCGCTCAAGCAACGCCAGGATGTACTGACG
>JBCAZN010000424.1:0-2609 GCA_038533035.1 Pseudomonadota bacterium | reverse complement strand
GTACATTTGTTGGCGTTGCCCTCGGCATCCTGCTTGCGACGAATCTCGAATCAATAATCGCTTTTCTGGAATCGGTGTTCGGTATCAAATTTCTTGCTGCTGATGTCTATTTCATCAGTGACCTGCCGTCCGAACTGCAGTCGGGCGACGTCATCCAGATTGCCGCGATAGCGCTGGTGCTGTCGCTTGTTTCCACTCTTTATCCCGCCTGGGTCGCTGCAAAGACAGCGCCGGCAGAGGCATTGCGCTATGACTGACACCGTTCTTGAATGTCGCGGCGTCGTACGACGATTTAACGAGGGTGAGTCGACGCTTGAGGTCTTAAGCAGTGTCGATTTTGCGGTTAACGCGGCGGAACGCGTTGCAATAATTGGTGCATCCGGTTCCGGCAAAACCACGTTGCTGCAAATCCTCGGTGGCCTCGACGAAGCGACCGAAGGCGAGGTGTTTGTCAACGGCGAACCCATGCACGGCACCGACGAGAAGGAAAAAGGTCAACTGCGCAATCGTTACATCGGGTTCGTGTACCAGTTTCACCACCTGTTGCCGGAGTTCACGGCAGAGGAAAATGTTGCGATGCCGCTGATGATTCGTCGCCAGCCGCGCAGCGAGGCGATCGCGGCAGCACAAAAGCTGCTCGAGCGTGTCGGTCTCGGCGAGCGCCTGCATCACAAGCCGGGCGAGTTATCGGGTGGCGAACGCCAGCGAGCGGCCGTCGCGCGTGCACTGATCACGGAGCCGCAGATCGTGTTGGCCGATGAACCGACCGGTAATCTCGATTCAGGAAATGGTGGTCACGTGCTGAACCTGATGCTCGAGCTCAACAAGGAACTGCAAACGAGCCTGATTATCGTTACGCACGACCAGACGATCGCGTCGCGGATGGATCGTGTTTTGGTGCTTGAGGATGGCCGCTTGCGCGAGGCAGGTTAGCCGTCGTTTAGGACTCGCGATCCTGTCGACGCGCGCGCTTGCGGGTCTTGTAGTCCGCCAATGACGAGCGCCACAGGATGTCCAGGATAACGTAGCCGACGATGGCCGATACGGTGCCGAGGATCAGGCAGCCCAGCAGCATTGGTTGCCATATTGTTACAAAGGTTGTCGCCACCCAGTCCCACGACAGTTCGAAGTAGAAATCCTGCGGCGGCACGCCGAGCAGGTATTGGCCGAGCTGGTACGCCGCCGTGTACATGAAAATCATCGACACCGGGTTGCTGACCCAGGTCGTGATCGCGGCGACCGGCACGTTTACCCGAAACGCAATAGCGGCCAGTATGCCCATCAGCGTGTGCCCCGGCGTCGGCAGGAACGAAATAAACAGACCGATCGCGAATGCCGGTACGACGGTGCGCCGCCGGATACCCCATAGCCGGCGATCGTGCAGCAGATGGTTGAACGGCGCCATAAACCACTGATCGCTGACCTGCTGGCGTTTAAGTGCGAATTTCCTGAAAAATCGTCTTGGCATTGAGCGCGTTTCCGGGTCCTATCACCTGGCCAGCCGTGTTTGACGAAAATGACCGTGAAATGGGCAGTCGCCCTGCTGGCCGGCGGTTTCGCGGCGCAGCATAGCAGGGATCTTGTAAGCTGGGACCAGTGTTTACCGATATTGGTTGCACTGGCCGCGTTGTATTTTATGCGTCGCCTGCGTCTTGTGGTCGCCTTTGGCATTGGATTCTTTCTGCTGCACCTCGCTTCCGCGCTGATCATCGAGGATCGCATTGACGAGAAGTACGCGGGTGACAGCATGCTGACCGTTGTACGCGTCATCGATTTTCCGGATACGGAAAAGGCGACGACAACGATGATTGTGGCACCGCTCGACGATGCAAGGCTGCCGGCAAAATCCAGAGTCACGTGGTTCGAGGCGCCGGTGAGGCCGGCTCTCGGCGACGTTTGGCAACTCGAGGTGCGTTTGCGACGGCCTCGAGGGGCTGCAAACCCGGGCGGGTTTGACTCCGAACGCTGGATGTTTCGTGAGCGCATTCATGCGGCCGGCTACGTTGTGCCCGGTCAACGCAATCGGCTACTCGCGTCAGGTGATCTCGGACCTGTAGACCGAATTCGGACGGCATTCGTCAGGGTTACGGAGGCAACGCCGGGCGCACAGGGGGTGATCGCGGCGGTAGCCGTCGGGGCGCGCCAGCACATCGACCGGGACCAATGGGATCGCTATGCGCAGACCGGGACCAGCCACCTTGTGGCCATCTCCGGACTGCACATCGGGCTCGCCGCGATGGCAGCATTCGCCGTCATTTACGCGGCATCCGTATTGCTCGGTTGTTCCGGTAGTCATGTACGGCACGCCATCGCGGGCGGCGTATTGCTTGCGGCCGCCTACGCGGTCATCTCGGGACTCGGGGTCCCCGCCCAACGCGCATCACTCATGCTGATGCTGTCGGCCGTTGCAATGCTGGCCCGTCGACGACTGCAGCCGGGTCGGGTGCTTGCCGTTTGCGCGGTTACCGTGTTTTTCATTGATCCCGTTGCGACGTTGACGCCCGGGTTCACGTTGTCTTTCGGCGCGGTGGCCGTGTTGTACCGCGTGTCGGGCAATTCTCTCTCCGGTAGCCGGTGGTCTGGCTATGCCAGTGGCCTGTGGTCTGCGC
>JBCAZN010000423.1:0-2614 GCA_038533035.1 Pseudomonadota bacterium | reverse complement strand
GGCGAGAATCTCGTCGATGATCTTGTAACCGCTACCCCAGCCGCCGTCCATATTGGCCTCGCCTGCTACTAACCACGGTCACTTTCACGCCGAACGGCGACAAAACGAATGTGAGGCTGAACCAGGTTCCCATGGCAGCCAGCGATGAAGAAATCGCGTGCTTTGCTCAGGCAATGGCCAATATGGACGGCGGCTGGGGTAGCGGTTACAAGATCATCGACGAGATTCTCGCCGAACTTCAATAAGAGCCTACTGGCCGGGCTTGCCGTAGTCGGCCAAGTTGTAGCACTCGAAGATCAGGTGAATACGATCGGCATCGCTGTCGTTGTAGACCGCGTGCATACGCTTGTTATTCACTTCAACGATCTCACCGACTTGCAGGTTGCGTACCTGGTCGCCGACATGAAACATCGTGCCCGGCGAGGTCGTCAGTGGTACGTGAATCTTGTGAATATAGTGGCTGGCGGTCAGGTCTGAATGCGGCTTGATCTCGCCGCCGGCCGCCAGCCTCGCCAGCATGACGCGTGGAAAACAGTAATCGGTGTAGCCAAGCTCCGCCGCCGCCTGTTCCATGATGGGCAGCAGGTCTGCCTTCCAGTCGTCCCACTGCGGACGATCGTGGTACTTGTACACGTTGTCGTACTCATCGACGAATCGAAAGATGATGTGGCGCGCATCCTGCAGTTTGTTGAAATCGTTCGGCTTGTCCTTGTTTTCCTCATCCCAGTTCGCCTCCGGAATGTCCTTTACGCGCTCGATCAGGTGATCAACACGGGTTTTGCCAAGATCGCGAAAATAATTTGTCTTTGGAAACCGCGAATCGGACTCCGTCACCTCGAACTCGTAACCAAATCGTTCGACGATGTCACGGTCACGACTCGCGACCAGGTCCCGCATTGCGGGCGAGTATCGGTCCGCATACATGCTGGGACGCAGTGACCGGTTGACCGGCTGGTTGTCCTCGAGGTAGTTGTCGATGGCCGGCGTAATCGATACTCCGGTTAGCTCAAACAGTCGCCGCAATTCGGCAACGAGGTTTTCAAAACGACCGATGTGAATATCGTGCTCACGATCGCTGTCGTACATCAGCTGAAATAACCAGGAGTAGTAGCCCATGCCGTCGGGGTAGTTCTCAAAGTCGCTCGAGCACAGTCCCGGGTTGCGCCGACGCGGCGGTGTGCTGGCGTCGATTTGACGCGGCGCAGCGCGCGCGATCATTTTCAGGAGTCGTTGGCTCGTGTCGCTGCCGTCACCCAGGTTCAGGTAACGAGACACAGCGTCGTCAAAGCCCATCGAGCCGTTCTGCGTCAGCATCTGGTAGATGTACTGTTTCTTGCGTTTGTAGTCGAAGTACATCGACACGTACCAATCCCAGGGATTGCGAACGATGCCGATGACGGGTAAGTGCGCAAACTGCTGCGGCAGGTTCGCAAGGTGGCCGTGATACTGAATCATGCGCGCACCGGGCACGTGCTCCATGATCAGTTTATTCGTGAACGTGCCGGCAGTTCGCGACGTATGAATGTAAACAAAGTGGTTGGTAACAATCATGTCTGCAAATCCGCTAAACGATGCCGCGGTCTTCCTTGATCATGTCATAGGCAGCGTTGAGTTCACGTGAACGCTCCTCCGCTACGGCCCGCATACTTTCGGGCAGACCTCTTGAGGCCAGCTTGTCGGGGTGATTCTGGCTGATGAGCTTGCGATACGCCCGCTTGATCTCGGCCGGTGATGCCTCGGGTGTGATGCCAAGCGCCTTGTAGGCATCGGCGAGCCGATCCTGTGTCGGCGCTGCCTTGCCGCCAGTCGTTGTCCCTGCCCTGAGCAACGCTTCGAGCTGCGCGACGTCCTGTTCGCTGAGGCCGAGTCGTCGCGCAATACGCACCAGCATGTCGTGCTCGGCCGGATGCACCTTGCCATCCGCCGCCACCGCCATCATTTGCAGCTGCAAAAACAGCTGGATCAGCGGCGCACGTCCGTGACTGATTGCCGCGAAGCGATCGACGGCGGCATCAAGATCAAATCCCGGCTGTTTGCCAGCACTGAAAGCTGCTTTGGCCTGCGCACGTTGCTCCTCGTTGAGGCGCAGCATATTGAACATCTGTTCAGCGGCATCGATTTCGGAGCGGGAGACAACGTTGTCCGCTTTACAAAGCGCACCCATGACCGAAAAGATCGTTTCGACCAGCTCACCCTGGGCAACCTGCAAGCTGCCGATAACCGTGCCACGCAAAAATGCGCCGGCCAGGTAGCCAATAAATCCGCCGACGAGCAGGCCGACAGGACCGCCTGCGAACAGGCCGATCAATGCTCCGATAAAGGTGAGTGACATCCGCGTACTCTAGCCAAACGCAGTACACTACCGCAATGAAAGTATCGATCCATCGCGAAACCCGGGACCTCAAGATTCCTTTCCGGATTGCGAACGCCGAATGGACCGACATCGATTGCCTTACCGTCGAAGTCGAAGCTGATGGCTCCACGGGTCGTGGCGAGGCCCAGGGAATTTTTTTCCTCGGTGAAACCATCGATACTATTTGCGAGCAGATCGAGTCTGTCAGGCCAGAAGTTGAACGCGGCACTTCCGTCGACGAGCTGCAGGCTATTCTGCCGC
>JBCAZN010000422.1:0-2615 GCA_038533035.1 Pseudomonadota bacterium | reverse complement strand
CTGGAAGAAAATTCGCAGCCACGATCACCACGAAAATGACCGAGGCGCGCCATGCCGGTCGCCTCATTGTCCTGCGTGCCTGCGAATTTTCTTCCAGTGAGCCCTGCTACTACGACGACGGCACAAACACGTTCACTCAGAAATCGTTGCGTGAACGAAATGGTCGTCTCGCCGATATCGTACATTCCGGACCGGTATTCGTTGGCGCCCCTGAGTCCAACTGGCCGGACGTTGCACCTTTCCCGTCAAGCGTCGGAACAACATATACCGAGTTCCGCGAGACGCAGGCTACACGCCCCGGCGTCGTATACGTCGGCGGTAACGATGGTGTTCTGCACGGCTTTTCCCAGGTCAACGGCGACGAAGTTCTTGCCTATGTCCCCAATGCGCTGGTTTCATCCGATGCGTCCGCCGGGCTGCATTTCCTGAGCGACCCGGCATACTCGCATCGCTACAGCGTCGATCTGCGCGCATCAGTCGCAGATGCATACGTCAAAACCCGCACTACGGGAGCGCAGAGCTGGAAGACCGTGATCGTTGGCGGGCTCCGTGGCGGTGGCCGTGGATTGTTTGCACTCGATGTCACGAATCCGCTGTTGTTCTCGGAATTGAGTTCGAAACCCGCTGACACGGTGATGTGGGAATTCACGTCAACCGACGATCCCGACCTCGGACATACATTTAGCCGTCCCTCGATCGTACCGCTGGAAGGTTCGGGTAGCACGATTCGCTGGGGTGTTGTTGTGGGCAACGGTTACAACGACCTCGGCAGTGGTGAAGCCAAGCTGTTTATCCTGCTGATTGAAGAAGGACTGGATGGCACCTGGACCGCCGGCACTGATTACATAGAAATCACGACGGGCGTCGGTAATACGACGAATCGTAACGGCCTGTCCACGCCGGCTGTCGTAGACACAGACGGCGACGGCCTGGCCGATCGAGCCTACGCAGGCGACCTTGAAGGCAACATGTGGGCGTTTGATCTGTCCGGTTCCAACATGGGTAACTGGGATGTCGCCTATAAACAGGGCAGCACCCCCAAGCCGCTGTTCGTGGCCCCGGCCAACCAGCCGATCACATCGACGCCGGTCGTTGTTCGCAACTCCAGCATTCCAACGTCTAACTCTAATTCACCGAATACGCTGGTCATGTTCGGTACTGGACAGTACCTGACCACAGCCGACATTACGACGACCAGCGTACAGACAATGTACGGCGTATGGGATGCGGGAACCCGCGAGCTGGATCGTTCAGATCTCATCCAGCAGGTGGTCGGTCTTGGCACCAGCACTGGTGGCGCCGTTGGCCGGACGTTGACCGCTAATACGGTGGACTACCAATACACTGACGGCTGGTACATGGATTTGCCGGACTCAGGCGAACGCATCGTCACCGACCCGGTGATTCGCGGCGACCTCGTGTTCTTTAACACCATGACGCCGGATACGAACCCGTGTGAAGCGGGCGGTCGCGGCTGGCTCATGATTGCAGATTGGGCGAGTGGCGGTCACGCGCCGGAAGTGGCGTTCGACCTGAATAACGACCAGCAGCTCGGTAGTGCTGACGAAATTGGCGGGGTCGCTGCAGCCGGTATCGAGATTGTCGGCATACCGACATCACCGGTGAATCTTGCCAACAAGCGCTACACATCGACGACGCAGACGACCGGTGGCAGCACTATTGAAGTTACCGACATTATCAAGGTCGATGGACCCAAATCGGGCCGACTCTCCTGGGAAGAAGTTTCTCGCTAAAGATCGGCACTATGAGCACAGGACAGACACATGAAAACTAAACTGATAGCGGCACTTCTGGCATCGATCGTACTGGTCGGTTCGGCGTTCGCCGACAGCTTGCCGGACTACTACAAGAAAGGCATTCAGCGAACAGGTTCACTCGATGCCATTGACCTCGAAAAGCAGACAATCGTGATTGACGATATGCGATTCCTGGTATCGAGCAACATGGTTGTGCATTCGCCGCGGTCGTATTCGATTCCCGCGACAGCGCTCAGGGTCAATTCGCAGGTCGGCTACAAGCTGTCAAGCAATGGCCGCATGATCATGGAACTTTGGGTACTCCCGAAAGGCTACAAGGCCCGCGGACGATGAGTAACCATCAATTGCAAGCCAACAGGCTGTCCAAGCGGCAACAGGGTATGACCCTTATCGAGCTCATGATCGTCGTTGCTATTATTGCGATTATCGCGTCGGTGGCGTATCCGTCCTACCTGGAACAGGTGCGCTCGACCAAACGGGCCGACTGTTCGGGCGGGCTGGTCAGCCTTGCAAACTCGATGGAACGCCACTACTCGATCAACGGCTCGTATCTCGGTGCGGCAGCCGGCGGCGCTAACACGGGCGCCCCGGGCATTTTCGCCGCATCGTGCCCGATCGACGGCGGCACGGCGACCTACAACCTGACGATTCAGGCGGCAACGGTGTCGACCTACACGCTCCACGCAGCGCCGGTCGGTGACCAGGCTAACGATAAATGCGGCACACTTGCGATTACCAATACAGGCGCCAAGAGCGTCATCGGTGCCGCGTCCGGCAAGACCTGGCAGGATTGCTGGCGCTAGCGGCCACTCGTAACCAGCCATAAAAAAAGGCCGC
>JBCAZN010000421.1:0-2616 GCA_038533035.1 Pseudomonadota bacterium | reverse complement strand
CTTGACTTGAACCATCTATCGGCACCTCCATGCAGATGGTTCAAGATATCGCTCTTCTCGCAATTTCTGACCGACTGGTATGGGTCCGTAGGAGAAATTATAGCCTGATCCTGGCGACCGTCGACTTTTGGCCAGGAACAGACGTTCACTACCCCCCGTCTGGCAGAGGTCCGGCACGCCAACGCCAATCGATCGCTTTAACTTGATGGTCCGCCAATGACAACGACTTCTTCTGCGATCGTGACAGGGTGGCGTTTGATAGATCGGCGCCTTCAAAGTCACAGTTTTCAAATGATGAATGCCGCAAGTCTGCGTCTTTCAATGTTGCTAATCTGAAATTGACATTCCTGTAAGTCGACCCGCGCAAATCGGCATTGCTAAGGTCAGCGGCCGAAAAATCGACGTCTGCGAAGTCGTTCCAGCACAAGCATGACTCCGATAGATCCGTGTTTCGAAACGAAGTGTCCCTGATTTCGGAACGGCCAAAGAACGTTCTTGGGATCGTGAGGTTGCTGAAATCGGCACCATCACCAACAAAAGTCTTGAAGAAGCTCAAACCAAGCTCCTCATCGTCATAGCGAGGCATCCGATCCGGAAGCGGTGGCGTTTCCGAGATGTAGTCGGGTTTAAACTCTTCGCATGATTCTTCGTATGACAATCTTGTGTCTGACATGAATATTCATCTCTTCATCAGCGCGCTCAACTCACGGCACGACGCTTCTACCGATTTTCCTTCCGTGTCGATTGTGACCCTTGGGACACTCCACGGATGATACTCGCGACTGATCACTTCATCCCAGGTTGGAAGCTTCATGTTGGGTACCGCGCTCGTCCGACTTTCAACCCGACGACGATGCTCTAGTGTATCGCTACAAACAACTTCGACATTCACGAAATTTGCATTCTCGCTTTGAGCAACAGCTTCCCACTCTCGCCGAGTAAGCTCGATCGGGTTGCAGGAGTCAGCCACGACACTTAATCCGAGGCGCAGATTATCGGCGGCAACACGATACGCCAGTCGATAACCCTCACCCTCCACCTGAAACTCGCAGAGGTCTCGAATGCCTTGCTCGATAGTATCGACTCGTAGGTATACAGCCCCTCGATCGGCAGCCAAGTGCCGCGCGAGCGTCGTCTTGCCAGAGGCAGGCAAGCCCGAAAATATGAAGAGTGTGGGAATTTCCATTTAGATACCTGGAAGGCTCCGGTGGTCGTAGACGCGGCTTGGACCGAGCGGCTGCCTGGGATCACTAGTCGTCATTCTAGCCCTTTTCACGTAGGCGGCTACTGGCGGCCAAGTGCGGTCGGCCATTCTTCCGCGGAAGAACGCTATTCGCGAAAGTTAAAGTAGATTCGAGGATGTTTCCGCGGCAACGTCCTCTCCCACGGAAAGCAGTCGTTCGTTCACATTCTTCGCGACGGGCTGCTACCGGCCAATACCAGCCATTCAAGTGATGTGAATCTCGCGCACATCGCGCCTAACTTTCGTCTTCACAGTCGACTGCCGATTGACGTTTCAGGGATACTTCAATATCGCCTGACCAGTTTGCCGATGCGATAAGAAATGTCGCCGTATTGCCGTCTGCGGCCACCTCGATTCGCCGATCTGTTTTTCTGTCCCTAATCGAGGCACGGAAATGGTCTTCGCCTAGATCAAATTTGCCGTGTGAGAATCCACGAAAAGAACTAAGGCAGTTACTTACAGCTGACGCGAACTCGGGCATGAAAAGGTAATGGGTCAGCTGCCCAACACGGTTGCTATAAAAGGCACTGGAATGTTCATCGGACGGATCCGATGCCATAGGCGCGTAGAAATCGACGGAACCATCGTCGTAACTGCCAAAAGGCAAGAACCATACTCGACGCAGACCGTCTTCGGGTAGCGGGGATCGGACAAAACCGCGAACATTCTTGCACATCTCGCTACGTGCTCGGAATCCTCCCCAGCTGTCTGCGTATCCCTCCGTCAGCGATGCGCATGACGAAAGAAGGAAAGACAAAGTTGCGATCGCCGCGACACGTCCAATTCGCGATTTGTAAGCAATCAAATGATTTCCTGCAGCCTCGTGTTCCGACCGTCCGCTTTGGGTCAGTAGCAGCCATTGAGTATATCCCGAAACTTGGTATTCAAACGGCTGGTTTCCAGGGTAAAGCGGCCATTCAATTGCTAGGTGTACAGCGAGTACGCGAAAAACTCTTCATTCATTTTGACGTAGCCTAGTTTCTCGTAAAGGTGCTGGCCCGGGAGGTTATCTTTTCCTGTTAGCAAGTCGAGACGGCCAGCGCCGTTTTCGCGCGCAAACTCGGTGGCTCGATTCATTAGTTTTGCACCAACGCCGCTGTTTCGAACCTCTGCATCGACGTAGAGATCGTAAAGAATGTAGATCTTCATGACTTCGACTGAGCAGAAGGATGCATACAACTGCGTAAAGCCTTTCAGTGACTCGCCGTCGTCCGCCACGAAAATGGCGGACTCATCGTTGGTGATGCGATCGCGTATAAAGTTCGTTGCAAGTTCCAGGTCTGCGTCGCATTCGTAGAACTGTCGATACAGGTCAAAAAGTCGCCCAATCTCGGGTATGTGCTCTTGCTCCGCGCGGACGATCTTCACAGAAG
>JBCAZN010000420.1:0-2617 GCA_038533035.1 Pseudomonadota bacterium | reverse complement strand
CAACCTGTCAGGATGATTACGCAGGACTCCTTGGACCAGTTCGCGCAACGAAGAATGGTAATATTCGTCACTGATGATTTTCTTAACTGCCGCGGCCTGTTTATTGTAAGTGCCTTTTCCAACTGCCAAGCGCGATACCCAGAAGATTTCGGGGCTACCAACCGGTTGAAAGTGCCGGCCCGCCAGAAACATGTTGTAAAGCCGCTGAATGCGAACACCGGCCCTTGCACAAAATAAGAATGCAGTCTGATCATCGTCAAAGTAGGCAATATGTTGGTGAAGGTTCAAAAGCCAGTGATGAATAACCGGACCAACCAAATCATTACCCAACCGATGCGTTAGATCGGTTCGGATCTTATTTCTTGACGGTTCAGAGCTGATCATTTTGGCATCGCAATATCAACGTTGAGTCCGAATGCCTCCAGAAGGTGAGAGGCAGTCCGCAGGTGATCAGTACGTCGTTTTTGAAGACCGCCGGTCGCAATTGGCAAGTGCAATGCTTGCCATCCCTGCTCAAGCGGTCGTTGCATGTCACCTTTTAAGCTATCGCCGACATGGACGAACTCGCCTGGTTTAGCCGAAAGGGCTTCTTCGACGATGGCAAACAACTTCCCTGACGCCTTTGAAACTATCTGGTCCGCACTGGACACGAGGTAATCGTAGGAGTCCGGGCTGATCCCGTGGGACGACAATAGATTTTCCACATGATTCGCATGCATGTACATGTCCGTAATCAATGCGACGCGACCACCCCGCGAACGTATCTCGCGCATGTAGACCGCCAATGCTTGGTTCACAGTCGTCCTTCGCCTCTCGTAGTCCAACTCGGCAGCGATGAAATCTTCTACTAGCTCACTGGTTCCGCAAAGAATGCGGCTGGCTGTTTGGTGAATCTCGGTAAGGGATCCCTCTCCGAAGCCCTTGATCCGGTCGCGACATCGATATGTTGCCTTCGTGCCCATGTGGCGGGCTAGAAAGGCATCCTGCTGGGTGGTGGTCAGCGAAAGTCTTGATGAGGCAACCCCGGCCATTTCATTTCCGATTTCGAAAAATCGGGTCAATTCAGAGCTGTCATCGCGCAACAATAGCGTATCGAATACGTCAAGAGACAAGACAGGTGCAGAGCCAGCATCGCTTAACATTTCATCCAGACGCTGGGCGAGATCGCTGGCAAATTCAGGATCTTCAAACATTGCGTTGCGATCTTGGCAGCGGCGCAAACGCGACTCCAGCGCGCCGAACTGATAAACTCTCGTTACTTCGGTCGCCATACCACCCATGCCCTGCAAGCTCGCCACGTCTTGATACAGCTGGCCGGGAACGTCAACATCTCGACCACCACAAAGGATGATGCTAGCTCATCGGGTTGTGGATCATCGCCGGTTCCGGTCTCGACCTAAGAAAGGCTAGGAATGAATACTCCCGTGACTGTGCTCCTAGCGCTGTACAACGGCGCAGAACATCTCCCCCACCAACTGGAAAGCCTCAAGAATCAGTCTCTGCGTCCGCGTCGTATCGTGGCGAGTGACGATGGCTCATCCGATGACACAAAGGCGATCTTCTTGCAGTTCATGGAAGCCTGGCCCGACTGCGAGGCGGTGTTGCTCGATGGGCCGCGTTCCGGCTCGGATCGCAACTTCCTAGAACTGCTGCGCCAGCCCGGCGACTGCGAGCTTGTAGCGCTCTGCGATCAGGACGACGTTTGGTTGCCTGACAAGCTCGAGCGCGCAGCAAGGTCTTTGTCGGAAGCGAGGGGTGAGCCCGCTCTCTATGGTTCGAGGACGAAGGTTTGCGATACGAACCTGCGTCCGATGTACCTTTCGAGACTTATGCGCCCTCCCTTCGACTTCAGGCATGCCCTGGTTCAGAACTTTGCCGGTGGAAATACCCAGGTTCTCAACAAGGAAGCCTTCAAGATCGTTAGAGAACTGGCGCTCAAGGTCAAAGATATCTCCGCGCATGACTTGTGGCTTTATCAAGTTATCAGCGCGGTTGGCGGAACCGTCATTTTCGACGCTGAACCAACATTGCTTTACCGACAACATGGCGGGAGCGTAATTGGTGACGCTCGTCAACCGAGCGCTATCAAGACCAGAGCCGCGTTGGTAAGGAATGGAACCTACCAGCAATGGATAACAACAAACCTCGCGACGCTGGATCTGATCGAGGACAGACTCTCGCCTCAGACGATCGATGTCATGAACAAATTTCGGGCTGCTCGAGACAGCGGAATGCTCGGACGCTTATTGTTGATCCTGCGCGCCGGCCTGCGTAGACACGGAATGCTCGGACAATTGGCTCTCTATTGGGCCGCAGCGAACGGCAAGCTATGATTACTCCCCGAACGCTTAACTGGGGCGCTATAACCCTGCAGGCGTGCTGGACGCTTCTGAACTTCAGGGCATGCCAGAGCACCACCTAGTCCGAAATCAGGCAGCCCGCATCGAGAAGGATCGATCTTATTAGTTCTCTCTTTTTGACACGTAGGTGGTCAAAACGATCGGATGAGAACTCTGCCGCCGCGACAATATCTGCAAGGTTCATCCCTTGCCGAATGTCGTTTGCACGAACGTAGGGATATCCCATCGTGTGTGCCAGCTCGAGGGTCCGACTATCG
>JBCAZN010000419.1:0-2624 GCA_038533035.1 Pseudomonadota bacterium | reverse complement strand
TTTGGATCCGAACCAACCGGGTGTTCGAGGAACCAGGCATCGGCATCAGCGACAAGACCTTCGAGATCCTGCGCCCAAAGCCACGGGTTAAAGCCGTCAACCGGGTCGCCGCCGCCAGTAAGAAGATTCAGCTTGGCGGCAATCACTTCATAGGCCAGTTTGATCGACTCGTCGCCGCGGTGTTTCGTGCCCAAGAGGTCCTGTGCTTCGCTAATCGAGTAGGTCACACCGCCCATTTCGATAGAAGAAACCGGCCAGTCATCGGTCACTTCCCAGGACGAGGGACTCGCGGGACAACCGGTGGGCGAAATGCCCATAAAACTTTCCACGGTATCGAAACGGCGCCAGGCGACGTGCACATTGCCGTTCGTCGGATTGATCGCAATGTTGGCGCCCTGGTTCAAAGTATCCGGCTGGCTGATCGGCTGGATGCCCCAGGTGTTGCCGCAGTCGACAGACGTCGCCATGCGAATTTCGGAGCGCAGCGTCTCCCCTTCACCGGCAATCGCTGCGTAGCCGACATAAACATTGCCGCAAGCAACCGTCTGCGGAACGGTCGAACCGTCACGCTGCACTACGGTGAGGGAATCGGTTTCGGTGCTGCCGGGACGCGGGATATCGACGCCGATCCAGGATTTGTCGAGGAACTCAGCGCCGTCGTTATTGGCGTCGATGATGACCGTGTCGAGGTAGCGAATCGGGTCGCCGCCCTCATCGTTGTTCAGATCGATGAAACGGGAAACAAATATCGCACTGCGCGACGGGTCGCCACGCTCGAAGACGATACCCGAGTAATAGAACATGCCGTTGACGCCGGCGCGCACCACCGGGTCAGCACCCGCCGCGTAGCCGCAAAGCGCCGGAGGGCTTGCGCTTTGGCAGGCCGGGTCCTGCGGATAACCGGGAATCAGTGTCGACCTCCAGGTGGCGCCACCATTGGTCGACCAGAAGTAACTCAGCCACGAGTCGCCGGTCTCGCGACCTCCGGGCAGACCGGGAACATCAACCGCTCGATAATCATTGGCACCTGCCAGCAGGTGCAGACTGTTGCGACTCGAAAACGCGACAGATGGCTCGTTTTGCTGGCGCTGGAACGGGTCGCCGTTTGGAAACGATTCGCCCGAGACCATGTTGACGTTGGCGCCGACAATAATTGGTTCCTGCGCGAACGCGGCGCCAATAGAGAGTGAAGTCAGGCAAAACAGCAAAGCAATGCGAAATGGAGAAGTCATTAAACGTGCCCCCAATGAGCGATTGAAAATTATTTTTTTTGGTGCTCGAATCGCTCGTTATTTTTTGTAGAAGCGATTCCCTAAAGTATCGCACAGAAGACAGTGTTTGGAACGAGTTTGAGCTTGCTGGCCGCGGTCGATCGCACAATATGCTATAGCTGTAGAAACTCATGGTCGAAGCGGCGGTCGACCGTTAGAATGGCCGCACGTGCAAAAGCGCTTATTGTCAAACCGACGGCGCTAAAAATCCTACCAAGAAGCGCACCAATATGAGCCAGGCTGGTAAGTTTTTATCGCAGTTGAAGCGGCGCGGGGTTACTCGCACGGCGATTGCCTACGTGGTGGGTTCATGGGCGCTGATCGAATCGACCGGCGTACTCACCGAGGCGTTCGGGGCTCCCGAAGTATTGTTGCAGGTGCTGATCGTGCTGCTGTCGCTCGGTCTGCCAGCGGTACTCGCGTTCTCGTGGTTCTTCGACATTACGCCGGACGGCATTCGCCGTACGGAAGAGCTCACTGACGATGCGCAACACCCGGTACTCGATCGCCGCATTTACTTCGTCACGATTAGCCTGCTGCTCGCAGCGCTGGCGCTATCCATATATGGGAACTTTCGGCAGCCGGCAGGGCCGCCGCAATCGATATCGATACTGATCGCTGACTTCCAGAATGAGGCCGGTAACGACTTGTTTTCCGGAATCATCGAAGAATCACTGCGCGTTGGTCTTGAGGTCGCACCGTTCGTTGAGTCTTATTCACGCCAACGCGCGGCAGGCATCGCGGCCGAAATCAGTGGCACTCCGAGCGACGTGCTGCTGCTTGAGACAGCGGGCCTGGTTGCGCTTCGCGAAAGTATCAACATAGTTATCGGCGGCAGCGTGCGCCGCGACGGCGGTGGCCTTATCGTCACCGCATCGGGTTACGCACCCGGCGAACAACGCGAAGTGTTGACGGTCACCGAGCGTGCGTCCACGGACACTGAAATCCTGAATGCCGCCGCGGAAATTTCCAAAGCATTGCGTCTCAAATTGGGTGGCACCGAAAAGCCGGTCGGTGCGGGCGAGAGCGAGTCGTTCGTGGTCGCCAATCTTGAAGCCGCCGCCGAATACCTGAAAGCACAGGACCTGCAGTTCAGTCGCAAACTCGATGAAGCCGTTGAGCACTACAAAAAGGCCGTGGAGCTGGATCCAAAATTCGCGCGCGCTTATGCCGGTCTCGCGCTGACAGAGGAATACCTGGGTCGCACCGAGTCGGCGAGCAAGCATTGGGAATTGGCACTCGTAGTCCTGCTGGTTAATCACATAGTAATTGCCGAGCGTTCGCAGCTGGCCGCGCTCCGTCAGCGTGTCCAGGCCCGCGAGTGCCAATTCCCAATGCTTGCTCGCCGACTCG
>JBCAZN010000418.1:0-2635 GCA_038533035.1 Pseudomonadota bacterium | reverse complement strand
GTCGAAATGGTCGCCGAGTCGGTAACCAGTGTCGTCACGATCGCGGTGCGCGATGTTCTGACCGTGATCGCCGCGTTCGGCGTCATGATTTACTTCAGCCCGAAACTGACCGTTTTTGTCGCGGTGTTGTTTCCGGTGGTGGCCGTGCTTGTGCGACTTCTGGGTATCGCCTTCCGTCGCTACAGCGGCCGCATTCAGGACACGATCGGTGAGGTAACGCAGGTGACCGATGAGGTTGTGCGTGGTAATCGCGTCGTCAAGTCATTTGGCGGCTATGACTATGAACGTGATCGCTTCATGGACGCGGACGGGCGCAACTTTAAACAAAATATCAAGCTCATCAATGTGCGCTCCATGGGCACAGCCGTCACGCAGATCGTGTTCGGCTTCGGGATCGCGCTGGTGATTTATATGGCGGCCGGCGAGGCACTGCGCGAGGCGATCACGGCCGGCGAGTTCATCGCATTTTTCTCCGCCATGATGTGGATGCTGCAGCCAGTACGCCGTATTACGAATGTAAACGCGACACTGCAACGCGGTGTTGCCGGTGCCGACAGCCTGTTTCTGATACTGGATGAACGCAACGAAGTCGACGACGGCGATCGTGAGGTCGAACGCGTTAAGGGCAATGTCGAGATTTGCGACGTGCGATTCTCATATGGCGACGAAGATGAAGGGGTCGTGATCGACGATCTCAGCGTGGCAGTGCCTTCGGGTTCGACGCTGGCCATCGTGGGGCATTCCGGCAGTGGCAAGTCGACGCTCGCAAGCCTGTTGCCACGTTTCTACGATGTGGACTCAGGTGATATCAAGATTGACGGCGTTTCGATTCGTGATTACACACTGGGTAGTCTGCGCGACAACATTGGTCTCGTCAGCCAGGACGTTGTGTTGTTCAATGACACGATTCGCAACAACCTGACGTACGGCAACAAGGACTATACCGACGACGACGTGCTGGAGGCAGCGGAGGCCGCCCACGTTCTCGATTTCGCCACGAAAATGCCGCGAGGACTCGATACGATTGTCGGCGATCGCGGCGTGTTGTTGTCGGGTGGGCAACGGCAACGCATCGCGATTGGCCGGGCGTTGTTAAAGAATGCGCCGGTCCTGATTCTGGACGAGGCGACGTCGGCGCTGGATACGCGCTCTGAACGGCGTATCCAGGAGGCACTCAATGCGTTAATGAAGAACCGGACAACGCTGGTGATCGCACACCGCTTGTCTACGGTCGAAAACGCCGACAGGATTATTGTGCTCGATGGCGGGCGCATCGTTGAGTCGGGCAGCCACGCCGAACTGCTGGCCCAGAACGGGCATTATGCTGCACTGTATCGTATGCAGTTCAGCGACGAATCAACGTGAAGGCGCTGTACAACTGGCTGCACCGGGTCTGGTACGAGGACGGTGCACTGGGCTGGCTGCTGGTGCCATTTTCCTGGCTGTACAGCGGTATTACGTCATTGCGCACGATGCTGTATCGACGCGGCATGTTGAACTCGGCGAAGGCAGCCGTCCCTGTCATCGTGGTCGGCAACATAACGGCGGGTGGCACCGGCAAAACACCCACGGTTGTCTGGCTGGCCGAGCAGCTAAAGGCACGCGGCTGGTCACCGGGTATTGTCAGTCGCGGCTATGGCGGCAGCCGATCGGGTACGTCCATGCGCGTGGATGTCGATAGTGATGCCGCCGTCGTTGGCGACGAACCGGTGCTGCTGGCGCGGCGCACGCAGTGCCCGGTTGCAGTTGATGCGGACCGCCTGCGTGCAACCGAGATGCTGGTCGAGGACGGTGCGAACGTTGTCATTGCCGATGATGGTCTGCAGCACTTGCGGCTGCAACGCGATGTCGAGCTTTGCGTTGTCGACGGACGGCGCGGCCTGGGCAACGGTCGCCTGCTGCCGGCGGGACCCTTGCGCGAGCCGGCCCGCAGGCTTGAGAGTGTTGATGCAGTGCTGATCAATGGCGGAGACTTTCAACGCGAGTTTGCGTTTCGATTTTCCCTGTCAGCCAATGACGTGCGACGCCTGAACGGCAGTGTGGAGCGGCCGTTAGCTGCATTTTCCGGAAGCACCGTGCACGCCGTCGCCGGTATCGGCAATCCGTCACGCTTTTTTGATCAGCTGCGCGCCGCTGGCGTGCAGGTGATCGAACATCCATTGCGGGACCACGAGACGCTATCGCGCGGCGCTATCGAGTTCGGTGATGGCTTTGATGTCTTCATGACCGAAAAGGATGCCGTTAAACTGGGTACATCGCTGCCGGACAGGTTTTGGTACCTGCCTGTTGATTTTGCTCTCGAACCCGAAGGAGAGCAGACGCTCATGAATCGCATTGTTGAGCGCCTGTCGGACTGCAAGGAGACCTGATGCCCGGATTCGTCGTTGTCATTCCGTCTCGGTACGCGTCGACGCGTTTGCCCGGCAAGCCGCTGATCGACATCGGTGGCAAACCGATGCTTCAGCACGTCTACGAGCGTGGCACGGAAAGCGGGGCGGACGAAGTGGTTATCGCCACCGACGACGAACGCATTGCGGCAGTCGCAGAGGATTTTGGTGCAACGGTTTGCATGACCAGCGCTGATCACGCATCCGGCACGGATCGCATCGCTGAGGTTGCGGATATCATGGATTGG
>JBCAZN010000417.1:0-2647 GCA_038533035.1 Pseudomonadota bacterium | reverse complement strand
GTTCGGCGACTTCGACAACGGCCGCGACGGGTAGCAGCGCGACACCCTCGTAATCGCCCGCCACTACGCCCTTGTGAGGCCGCGCAATACGCCGCTCCACGACTTCGCCATTGTCGAGAACAAAGTCAACGCGGCTGAATGCCCGCGTGCTCGAGAGTGCCGACGTGATCGAAATGCCATTAACGACATGGGCAATGCCCTCGTGCACGTGCCCGGCGAAAATATGCTGCACGAGACCGTTCGGCACTTCGCGCGCGACGCGGAAGATTTCCGAGTCCGAATGACATGACGACAGGTCGCGTGGGTCGTCAAATTCCTCGCAGCGACCGCCAGCGTGCGCCGTAACAATCACCAGGTTTGCGCCCGCCGCCCGCAACGCGGTTGCTTCACGAATAATGGCCGGCGCCAGCGGCAGGACGACCAGATCATCGACGTTGGCCGCGATGGTTGCGGCGAGCGCCCGGGATGTCAGGACGCCAATAACGCCAACCTTGTAGTCACCGACCGCAATCATTGTTGATGCCTTCACGTTCGGCCAGTCGACCAGCTTTCCCGTGTCCTTGTATGCAAGGTTCGCACTGAGCAGCGGAAAGTTTGCCTCGCGAGCGCGCTCTTTGAGGGCCCCGCGACGGTCATCGTCCGGTGACGAAGGAATTGCCTTCGGTCCGACCGGTCCGAAATCGAACTCGTGGTTGCCGACCGCGACAGCGTCGTAACCCAACGCATTGAATGCGGCAACGACTGACGCGCCTTCGGTCAGGTTGGATTCCAGCGTGCCCTGCCACATGTCGCCGGCGTCGATAAGCAGGACGTGCCCGCCATCCGCCGCGCGTGCAGCGCGAACGGCCTGCACATAGGCTGATATTGACGTGAGCCCGCCGCGGTTGTCATCGGGTAAGAGCTGACCGTGCACGTCGTTCGTACCGATCATCGTGATGGTCGTTGCAGTCGGTGACGTACCTGTCGCGCACGCAGTGCACAGGAAGACAACCAAAAAAAGAACGAAGAAGGCACGTGTCATTGCGGCAACTATACCTTGCCTGTTGCGCTGTTTGAGAAACTAGGTGAGAAACTAGGTGTCAGTGACCTAGTTTTAAAACTAGGTCACTGACACCTAGTTTCCGCGGCGTGAAACCACGAAGCTTTCGTCGTTGAACCAGAGGCCGCCGTGCTTCTGCAGGGTTCTCGCTGTGGCTTCGAGGTAGTTATGCGATGACATCGCGTCTTCGAGGCGCTGGTCTTCGATTTGCGCAACATAGGTTGCGGCGTTCCAGGCGGCAAACAGCGTCGATGTGCCGATGCTGTCTGCAATCTCGTCGGGCAGCGTGTGCATCTGGTACTGGAAAATCGCCTTCTCGTCCGTCGACGCGTTGAAATTGAAGTTGCTCGCCTCGTCACCAAGGAACGACTTCAACGCTTTCAGCAGCTGGTGCCGATCGACCTGGAACGGGTCTTCGTCGGGCCAGATTTCGCGAATCAGCTCAAGGCCCACATCATTACCGCTCGATTGCACGGCCAGCAGCCGCCCGCCCGGTCGTAGCGCACGGGTTAGCGGGCCGAGCACGAACTTCGCCTTGAACTCCGCATCCATACGGGCCCGCCAGGGCTGCGATGCCAGGACGAGATCGTAGTCAGCATCCGCGCGTCCGCGTCGCGGGATAATCGAATCGAGCAGGAACTTGTGATCCTTGCGATAAATAACGAGCACGCTGGGGCGCACGTAGATCGGGTTGCCGGTCTTCGGCGACATCGTTGCCTGCCACGCGTCAACAAGAAACTCGTCGAGATCACGTAGCTGGCGACCGTAGTCATACGACGAGTCGCCGTCGAGCTCGACTGTTTTCCAGTTGAGCGCGGCTGCCTTATTGACGTCGCGTGGCATAAGCCAGGGCGACTCGGCGTAGTACAGGTTTGTTAGTACGAAAACGGAAGCCGGATGCTCGACCAGTCTATCCGGCAGCATGTTCAGGCCGAGGCGGACGTCCTCGAGGCTGATCTCTTTGCCCACCACATAGAACGGCAATGTCGGGTAGCGCTGGTGCGTCGCCCGCAGCAGGTGCGCGAGTACCGTGCCGTCGCCCATGCCGGCGTCGTAAATTCGTAGTGCCGGCGGGTCGGGTCGCAGATGCGTGAGCTCCCGCGTTGCGCGTTCGGCAACTTTCCACTTTTCATTGCAGGTGTTGACGAACGCCAGGTACTTCTGGCGATTATCGAAAAAGCGAAAGGGCCGCTCCGGAACGACGGACGTTGTTCCGCTGGCTTCTACCTTGGCTGACACGGAGCGCTTACCTCGCTGTATTCGTTAGGCGGCGGCTTCTTTGTCTTTGTAGCGTTCGACGCGAATATCCGCTTGTGCTTTATGCCCGGCAAAACCCTCGAGTTCACACAGCCTCGAGCAGTATTCGCCGATCGTTGCGGTCGCTTCGGGCGACACGCGTTGATACGTGCAGGTCTTGATGAACTTTCCTACCCACAGACCGCCAGTGTAGCGGGCCGCTTTCTTGGTCGGCAACGTATGATTTGTGCCGATGACCTTGTCGCCGTAGGAAACATTGGTCTCGGGCCCCAAAAACAGCGCGCCGTAGTTGGTCATATTCTCGAGAAAGTAGTTCGGATCGCGCGTCATCACCTGAACATGTTCGCTGGC
>JBCAZN010000416.1:0-2647 GCA_038533035.1 Pseudomonadota bacterium | reverse complement strand
ATCGTCGTGCGCGGACACCCGATTCTCTTCAACTGGGAAGACAATGAATTGCTTATTGAGGCGAGCGCCTGGCACAAACATTTTGGTGGCAGCGAGTCCGTTCCGTTGCCCGATGAGCCGAGCCTGCAGGTGCGCATGCTGATCGACACAACCTCTATCGAGGTGTTCATCGACGGCGGCCGAATTTCAGCCTCTTTTTGTTTTCTTCCAGGCGGCTACGCCGATACGTTGACAATGAGTACCTATAGCAGCGATCAGATTATCGAAGACTTTGCTCTGCATGAGCTTGAATCGGCCTGGCAGACCGACAGCAAATGACACCGGCAAACGAATATTCGCTGCGGGAAATCCTCAAGCTGGCGTGGCGCTGCTGGCCTTACTATCGTCCGCAGTTGAAACACCTGTTTGCGTTCGTCGGATTAAACGTTTTTGTTGGCCTGTTGTTGATGGCCATCTATTTCGTTGGCTTTGACCTGATTGAGAACAAGGTGTTGGTTGGCGAGCGACTGCAGCCCGTGCAGGCGACAGTCCTGCTGGTTGGCGAAGAGTATGTGACAACCGGGGCCGAGGATGAGCCCAAACTGACCGACGAGCAGCGCAAGCGCGTTCGCAACGGCGTGTTGGTCGTCGGAATTCTGACCTGGATTTTAATTACTACGTATTCCGCTGCCGCCAGGTATTACCAGGCGTTTATTTTTCAGCGCATCAATCAGCACTTGCGCGTTGAGATGCTGAGTCGCGTGGAACGCCTTTCACTCAAGTATCACAGTCACTCGCGCACCGGCGATGCGATGTATCGCGTCTACCAGGACAGCGCGACGATAACGAACATATTGCAGTGGCTCATTTTGACGCCGCTGCGCGCGTTAGCTGTGCTGATTTCCGGTCTCATCCTGCTGCTGTTTTTCTCGCCGTGGTTTGCACTGCTGATGGTCGGCGCAGGTATACCGATATTCTTCCTGATGCGGCACATGATCCCGAAAGTGCGGCGCGCAGCGATTGCGTCACGTGAACTCAACAGCGACCTTACGTCGCGAATCCAGGAATCGCTTGCCGCCATACGCGTGATAAAAGCGAATGCGGCCGAAGAACGCATGATGGCAAAGTTTGAACGCGATTCGCAGGCTGCACTCGATGCCGCTTTCGCGATGCGGCGCAACATTATGCTCTTGATGCTGGGTGTGCTTCTCATCGCCCTTACCGCTTTTCAGATCGCCGAATACTTCATGGCGACCTGGGCGCTGGCTGAAAAGGCGACCTTCCTGGGCGGTACCGTCGCCTTCGTCGGCTTTGCAGTATGGAATCTTGGCGCGTACCGCTCGGCGACTGCAAAAGGCGATGAAGCCGGCGTAACGATGTGGGAACTTGCGTTTCTCTGGTCGGTAATCCAGGACCTTGCTGTTGGGCTGAAACGAGCATTCTATCTGCTGGATCTCGAGCCCGAGATTACTGAGTCTGATAATCCGCAGGCGTTTCCGGCCAGGCTGGAGTCCGTGCGCTTCGATAATGTGCGGTTCGGTTACGATGTCGGCGGCGAGGTTTTGAGCGGTGTCAATCTGCGCGCTGAACAGGGCACCGTTACCGCGATAGTCGGTGGTACCGGAAGCGGCAAGTCCACACTCATGTCGTTGTTGTTGCGGTTGTACGATCCAGACTCCGGTCAGGTGTTTATTAACGATTGCGATGTGCGCGACATTCGTATCGACGAGGTTCGCTCGAATACGGCCATCGCGCTGCAACAAAATGTGCTGTTCGCGATGAGCGTTGCCGACAATATTCGTTACGGCCTCGACGACGCGACCGACGAAGCCGTCGTCGGCGCCGCGAAAATCGCCTGTGCCGATGAATTTATCGCAGAGATGCCGGAAGGATATGCAACCGAGCTCGGTGAACGTGGCGGCAAGCTGTCCACCGGGCAGCGGCAGCGCTTGTCTATCGCGCGGGCAGTGCTGCGTGACACACCCATCCTGATTCTGGACGAGCCGACCGCGTCGCTGGATGCGGAAACCGAGCAGCAGGTGATTCAAAATCTCGCTCTGTGGGGGAGCGAACGAATCGTCTTCATCATCACACATCGTTTGTCGACGATCCGCAACGCAGACCAGATTGCGTTCCTCGAAGATGGCGTAATCAAGGAGCTCGGAACGCATCAGGATTTGATTACAGAGCAGGGTGCATACCACCAGTTCGTTCTGGCCGAGTTGGGTGAAGATTCGGCGGAGACGACTAATGGCTAGGGCGGTACAGTTCGACGATCGCGTCGATACACAAACGGAGCTCACAACCGGTCAGACGCTCTCGCTGCTTGGGCGGTCTATCGGTTTTCTTCGCCAGGTTCGTATGTTGTTTGTTGGCAAAGTCGTTTTTGCCGTTGTCGCGGTGTTTCCGCTGCTGCTGACCCCGTGGATTTTGAAAATCGTCGTTGACCAGGTGGTGCTTGGCCAGCCGTTCGAGGCCACAGAGGCTCGCACACCCGTTTTTCTTCAGCCGTTCGTCAATGCCATTCGGGATTTGCCACCGAGTGAAATCATGCTTGCGGTGACCGGGTTGCTTTTGCTGCTGCTGTTCCTGTTCGGGTTTCGCGCGCCGCCGGCTGAGCAGGTGACTGCGGATGGCATGGCATTGGGCTTCGATTCTGCAACGCAGT
>JBCAZN010000415.1:0-2658 GCA_038533035.1 Pseudomonadota bacterium | reverse complement strand
AGGAACAGGCTTGTTCCTTTATCCCGCCACATCGGAATCTCCGATAAATCCGGCGTAAACATGCCAACCGCCGCATCAGCACCTTTGGCGTCGTCACAGACCTTCTGAATCGCAGCGACCACAGCGTCATCCATCGGCGAACAGCTCATCGCGACAGCAAGATCGATGCGCCCGACAAATATCGCGTCGACTCCGGGCACTGCTGCGATCTCGGCCACGTTGTCGAGCGCTGCGAGGTCCTCGATCTGGACAATAACAGTCGTTTGTTCTGCGCTATCCGCCATGTACTGCTGCATGCTCCTGGTCGTATAACCGGCCGCGCGCGGTGAGCCAGCGAAACCGCGACCGCCGTCGCCGAAGTGTGCCGCTTTTACAATCGCCGCTGCCTGCTGTGCCGTCGTTACGTGTGGAACGAGCACGCCGGTGGCGCCGCAGTCCAGTGCGCTGCGAATTGCGGTCGAACTGTCGTCAGCAACGCGCACGAGGCTCGGGGCATCAGCGGCGCGAAACGCTGCAATACATTGGTCGGTCTCCAACGGACCAAACGGGGCATGTTCGGCGTCGACGCAAAACACATCGAGATCGGTGATGCTCAGAACTTCGGCGACAATCGACGACGGCGTTTTGAGAAACGTGCCCATTAACGGGTCGCCGTTTCTCAGGCGTGTTCGGAATGTTGCACAGCGATCGGTCATCTCTATCCCCAAAGTTTGTCGCTTGCGAGTTGCGCGCCTTCGGCCATGCTGCCGAGTTTCGCATACACGATGTCCTCGTCGACAGCGCCGAACCCGGCGAAGGTCGAGAACCCGCAATCGCTACCGGCAACAACGCGCTCGCGGCCGACAATGTCAGCGAATCGGCAAATTCGCTCCGCAACGAGTTTCGGATGTTCGACAAAATTGGTCGTCGAGTCGATAACGCCGGGTACCAGCACAAGGTCATCGGGCAAGTCTGCGTCGGCAAACGTCTGCCACTCGTGCGCGTGGCGCGGATTCGATGATTCGAACAACAGCGCACCGACATTTGCGCGCAGTGCGATCGGCAGGACCATCTCCATCGGCGCGTCATGGTGGTGCGGGCCCTCGTAATTGCCCCAGCAGACGTGCAGTCGGACCATTTCCTTCGGTATCCCTTCGAGTGCATGGTTCAGCGCGTCGACATGCAGATTTGCCTGTGCCTGGTATTCCTCGTCGCTCTTGCCTTTGAACAACATGTGACGGCCAAGACCAAGGTCGGGCGAGTCGAGCTGCAATACGATGCCGGCCTCGACAATCGCGCGGTACTCGTGCGCCATCGCATCGGCGAGCGCCTCGAGATAAGCCTCATGCGAAGGGTAGTGCTGGTTGGGCTGGAAGAGTGCTATCACGCCCGGCGACGCTGCGTTCATGAAACTGCCGGCAGGCTTGTGGTTCGCAACAGCCGTCAGCAGGTTGTCGATGTCCTCCTGCACGGGACCCATGTCCTTCACCTTGATGTCGCCGACGCAACAGGGTCGACGATAGGTCGGCGTGCCGCCGCTACTGGCCTGCCGCTTTAGAAAACCCGGAAACTCTTCGAGGTCGCTCGGCGGCGAGCGTTCGCTGTCACCGTCAAAGCCAGTAATGCGGTCCTTGATGTAGGTCGCATAACTGATTTTGCTCATCTCGCCGTCGCTGACCAGATCAACGCCGGTCGCAACCTGCTTCGCGACGACCGCGTCAACCGCGTCCCGTATAACATCCGCCGCATTGGCAGGGCTCTCACCCTTTTCCTGGGCGAACACGACATCCGTAACGGCCGCGGAACGCGGCAGGCTACCGACGTGCGTCGTGTGTATCCGGTCTGACTTTGTCTGCATGTGAATGTCCTTTTGGCGATTGCTTTTGCAACAGCGCCTGGAGTTCTTGCGTAACGACATCCGGTTGTTCCATGGATGCCATGTGACCGCAGTCTTCAAGGATTTTAAGAGTTGCGCCTGGAATGCGCGCGGCCATGTATTCGTGGTAGCCAACCGGGCACAAGGTATCCTCGACGCCGCATATCACTGTTGTGGGCACGCTGATGATCGAAAGCAGTTCAACACTGTCTTTGCGATTTTTTAAGGCCATTGACTGATCGCGAAACACATCGGGCCCGAGATCGAGCACCATGTCGAGGATTCCCTGCAGCAACGCGACGTTATCGCGATTGGCTTCCGCGAGATAAAGCGGCTTTAACGACTCCACCGCGAGCTCCCGAAGCCCGCCCTCAAGTGCAACCCTGATCTGATCGAGGCGCACAGATTTTGTTTCCGGCGTGTCGGCGAACGGATTGGTATCGAGCAGCGCGAGGTGCGTAATGCGTTCAGGTGCCTGCCGCCATAACTCGAACGCCAGGATGCCACCCATCGACAGGCCGGCAACGGCAAATCGATCAGGCGCGTCGGCCAGAACGTCCCTTGCCATCGAGCTGAAATCCTTGGTCTCGGTGAGATTCGGTACGTGGCACTCGACATCGAGGTCACGAACCTGATCGGCCCACATGCGCGCATCGCACATCATGCCCGGCAGTAACAGCAGATGTTGGCCCGCCATGTTATTCCCGCCTAATTGTTGCGGTCGGCGAAACGCGCAGACCCACCGGTAATTCGATCACCGGAAAAAACGCGTTTCTCTGGTGTCAATTCGGGGTTCTCAATTC
>JBCAZN010000414.1:0-2682 GCA_038533035.1 Pseudomonadota bacterium | reverse complement strand
CAGATGGTGCTTCCGAGTCGGAAGCTAAGAGGGAATCCGGTGCAAATCCGGAGTTGTACCCGCAACTGTAATCCGGGAGATGCTGGCCCGGTCTAGCCACTAGAAGAAAGTTCTGGGAAGGCGGCCAGCGTTGACGATCGGTAAACCAGGAAACCTGCCATCGCGTCGTTCGTCCGTGGTCGGGTTAACCATCAGGGCCGGAATCATTTACTTCCCGTGAAACGACACCGATAGGCTCGTCGTGCCGCGCAAGCGGCAATGCCATATCTGTCGTTTTTTTAAGCCTGGGTCGACGCCCCGGTTCCGGGGAGTCCTCAACATGAAACTACGTGCCAGCGTTCTTGCAGCCACGGCGCTCTGCTGTGCCGGCGTCGCAACCGCGCAATCGATCAGTAACGACGAAATCGTCGTCTATGGCGCACGCCTCAACCAACCCATTGCCGAAGTCGGATCCAGCGTCGGCATCATCACCGCCGAAGACATAAAGTCGCTTGGCGTCGACTACGTACTTGATGCGATCGCAACCATTCCCGGCGTCACCGTCAATCAGAACGGTCCGTTCGGCGGTGTTGCCACGGTTCGTATCCGCGGCGCTGCATCAGAGCAAACGCTGGTTATTGTCGACGGCGTCGTCGTCAATGATCCATCGTCACCGGGCGGCGGCTTCGACTTTTCCTGGCTCGATTCTTCCAGCATCGACCGCATTGAAGTCCTCAAGGGACCGCACTCGACACTTTGGGGCACCGACGCGATCGGTGGTGTCGTCAACATTGTGACCAAGCGACCGCAGGATGGCGTCACAGGCTCCGCGTTCGGACGATTCGGTTCCTTTGACACACTGCGAGCCGGCGCTGACGTTGGCTACGCGACGGGTCGCTATCACTTCCGCCTGTCTGCCGTAAGCCACGACACCGACGGAATCTCGAAGGCCGACGAACGTAACGGCAATCCTGAGAAAGACGGCTACAACTCAAAGAGCGTTAACCTCAGCGCGGGCGTGCACTTTACGGACAACGTGCGGCTCACAGCGACCGTCATGCAATCGAACGCGGATACCGAGTACGACAGCTTTTCTTTTGGTGCGCCCGGCAACGTCGGTGATGGCAACGAGGAGAGCAAGACAGAACAGTTGACGGGTAACCTCGCCCTGCACGCTGCAATGCTTGATGGGCGTTTCACGAATGTCCTGCAACTTGGCTACAGCGACGTCGACCGCCGCTACTTCACGGACGGCGCACAAATATTCTCGGCCGAGGGTGACCGCACCTCCTGGCGCTACCAGGGAACATTTGATGTCAACGAACGAAACCGGCTCGCGTTCGGCGCCGAGCACGAGGACAGCCAGTCGGGTTCGGATGACACTTCGATTACCGGTCTGTTTGCATTGTACGAACTTAAACCCGTCGATAACTGGACACTAACCGCCGGTCTGCGCCAGGACGATCATGAACGTTACGATGCGGAGACGACGGCGAGAGTCGCCGCCGCGTGGAACCCGAACGATCAATGGACCCTGCGTGCAAGCTGGGGCGAAGGCTTCAAGGCACCGACGCTGTTCCAGACCACGTTCTTCTGCTGCGGCGCGACCGAGCCCAATCCAGACCTGCGTGCCGAGTACTCGGATGCCCTGGATGTCGGCTTTGCCTACCGCACAACGAACGCCCGGGGTGTTGTTGAGCTGACCTACTTTGACCAGGACATCACCGACCTGATCACCTTTTCGTTTGGCGTTGGCGGTTATGAAAACATCGCCGAAGTTCGCTCCAAAGGGTTTGAGCTCGACGCGGCTTATCGCTTTACCGACTGGCTGGATGTGTCGTTCAACTACGCCAACATCGATGCGAAAGACGGCACCGGCTCGCGCCTGATCCGCATGCCGGAACACTCGGGCGACGTGCAATTCACGTTCAATCCCGAAGGCCGGTTCTCGGGCACGCTGCTGACGCGCTATAACGGCGAGGAGAGCGATCCCAACGGCACCGTCGACTCGTGGACCCGCGTCGACATCGCAGGGACGTGGCAGGCAAACGACACCGTCGAAATCTTTGCCCGCATCGAAAACCTGTTTGACGAGGACTACCAGCAAGTCCTTGGTTACGGCACGCCCGGACTTTCGGGCTACCTTGGCGCGCGACTGCAGTTCTAGGACGCGCATGCCTCGCAACGTCATCGGGTGGGTGCTGCCGGCGATACTCGCCGGCGGCCTCGCCTTTGCTGACGATGCGCCGACCCGGGTAGTCAGCCTCGACTACTGTGCTGATCAGTATGTGCTACGCATGCTGCCACGCGAGCGAATTCTTGCCGTCTCACCCGATGCCGCAAAATCGTTCTCGTATATGCAGCGCGCCGCAATCGACGTGCCGGTCGTGCGCCCCAGCGCTGAAGACGTACTGGTTTTGAATCCCGACCTGGTCGTGCGCTCGTACGGCGGCGGACCCGGCGCCGTGGAATTTTTCGAGCGCGCCGGCATTGCGGTGCTGCAGGTTCCGTTTACCGATACGCTGCCCGCCATTCGCAACGCGACGCTCGTCATGTCAGAGGCACTCGGCGTGCCCGCAACCGGCGAGCAGATCGTCGCTGATTTCGATCAACGTCTCGAGGCTGTGCAGACGATTGGCCGAACAATGCGGCAACAACGCGATCGAACGGCAACGGCGTTGAGCCAAGCAGGCAGGCGGCAAA
>JBCAZN010000413.1:0-2691 GCA_038533035.1 Pseudomonadota bacterium | reverse complement strand
GCCGGCGGCGGTCACACGAATCTGGTAATCGCCGGCGAAACGGATCCGGACAACAACGTCCTGTTCGATTCAGGGACAATTACCCTGAACGACGGTGACGACCTGTTTCTTGCTGCGGTTCCCAACACCGCTGGCGGCGCAGCACCGATCAGCCTCGTAGCGCTGAACGGCAGCGCTTCGCTGGAGATTCTCGACTCAGCCACGCCGGCGTCTCTGCGAGTTTTTCATACTTCGCCGGATGCACCCGACGTTGACGTTGTTGCTAATGACGACTTTGCGATGCCGCTGATCAGCTCACTTGCCTTTCCGGATTTCGTTGGCTACGTCGGCGTACCGGCGGCCGACTACAACGTCAAAGTCACACCCGCCGGCAATTCGGGTGTCATCGTGATTGACGCCGATCTGACGCTGGCAGCTGGCCAGGCCTATGATGTGCTCGCCGTCGACACCCTGGCAATGATCGAGGCGCAGGTTCTCAACGATGACCCGCGACCGGTCGCAACAAATGCGAAAGTCCGCATCGTGCATGCCTCGCCAACGGCCCAGGACGTCGATATCTACGTCGTGGCACCTGCTACGGACATTAATGATGTAGACCCCACACTGGCTGCCGTACCGTTCAAGGCGAACACCGGGTATATCGCACTGCCCGCCGGCATGTACGACGTCGTTGTGACACCAGCCGGCTCCAAGACCGCCGCTATCGGTCCTGCGACGTTTGACTTCATGAACGGCGACGTTGTCACTGTCGTCGCTCGCGACGCAGCGGGTGGCGGTGCGCCGCTGAATGTCATCGTGACCACGGATTCGATTGCGCCTTGATACACTTCTTCCCTGTACCTTGACGGAATCGATACTGCCGGGCCCCGCATTGCGGGGCCCGTTTTTATTGAAATGTAGTGTGTTCACGCCATAATCGGACCATGCCTTCCTTTATTGCCGAATTGCGCCGGCGCAACGTTCTTCGCGTTGCGGCAGGTTACGCCCTCGCTGCCTGGATCTTTATAGAGGCGGGCTCCGTGTTGCTGCCCACGTTCGGTGCACCCGACTGGTTTTTTGCCAGCGTTTACGTTCCGGTCGCCCTTGGCGGTTTCGTCGTTGCAATGATTATTGCGTGGGTATTCGAGATAACGCCGGACGGCGTGAAACTCGATCGCGATGTAAACCGAGATTTGCAGGCGCGCCGCGACAGCCGCGGCTCGAATCGCGTGCTCGTTGTGATGCTGGCAATCGCGCTGGCGATCTCGATTACTTTTAATATCACGGGACTGCGCGACCGCGGCGCAGACCTGCCAACGAACGTCGAGCACAACTCAATCGCGGTATTGCCGTTTGAAAACCGCAGTACGGATGAAGCAGACCGCTATTTCGCCGACGGCATCAACGATGAAATTCTGACGAAATTAGCTGAGATCGAGTCGCTGCGAGTCATCTCGCGCACCTCGGTCAATGAGTACCGCGGCACCACCAAGAACATTCGCGCCATTGGCGAAGAGCTTGGCGTGTCAACCATCCTCGAAGGTGCGGTGCAGCGCAGTGGCGACCAGGTTCGCATCACGGTGCAGCTGATCGATGCACAACGCGATGAGCACATCTGGGCAACTACCTACGATCGCAACAACACGTTGCAGGACATTTTCAGCATTCAATCGGAAATAGCGGCAGAAATTGCAAAGTCACTACACGCTGCCATGACCGACGAAGACGTCTCTCGCATGGCGCAGATGCCCACGCGTGACACCAATGCCTATGTCGCCTACGTACGCGGTAACCAGAATCTCGATGAGCGTAGCTTTACATCGCTCAACCAGGCGCGCCTCGACTTCGAGGAAGCCATCGCGCTCGACCCCGTATTCGCGAAGGCTCACGCACGACTTGCCGAAACGTTGCTCGTCACGTTGTCGAACCATACGTCGTTGAATCAGGCAGAAACCTACGCTACCGCCGAACGACATATCGAAGAGGCTCTGCGACTGGACCCGAAACTCGCCGACGGGCATGCAACGCGCGGCTTGCTGGAGATGTCAAAGTGGGAACAAACACGGGTCGGCAGCGGCAACCAATCTGCAGCGGTCGCCTATGAAGAAGCGATTCGACTGAATCCCAATCTTGCGAATGCCTACATCTGGTACGCGACGCTCAAGGCCGACGAGGACAATAACCCGGCCGCCATTGAACTTCTGACCAAGGCGCTGATGATCGATCCGCTGCGGCGTATCCCGTACGTTAACCTGCCGAGTTTTCTGGCGGCACAGGGCCAGAACGACGAAGCCATCGACTGGCTGCTCGAGGCCGTCAAACTGTTTCCGGAATGGGAAACACCCTACCAGTACATGAGCAATCACCTGATGAGACTCGGGCGCCTCGATGAAGCGGTTGCCTGGGAGATGCAGACTATCGCCAGAAGCGGTGACCCGATGCATGGTGGCAATTTGTTGTCGGTCTACCACTTGTTTGGTGACGATGACGCCGTCACTGAATTTATTACTGAATTTCCGGAGGACCATCCCGTCTTCCCGCTCGGCAAAGCCTACTGGTTTTACATCCAGCGTGACTTCGACGGCGTGTTTGCAGAAATTCAGAATATTCCAAATGACGGCTCCATACCCTTGCAGTTCTTCAGCACGCTGGCAGTGACAACGGCGATAATCGTGGGCGAGAACGAAATGGCGCTTGAGTTACTGCTGAGCT
>JBCAZN010000412.1:0-2695 GCA_038533035.1 Pseudomonadota bacterium | reverse complement strand
TTGTGTGCAACGGTTTTGCTGGCTATCGCGATGTGGGTGAATGCCAGCCAGGAACGCCTGTACACAAGAACGAGATTCCCGGCAACAGGGTATGACGCAGGATATAGCGCCGGTCCTGGCTAGATTGGGTCATTGCCGTCTCCTTGGCCGGGCTCGACGAGCTGGTAACTTACGCGAATACGGAAACCGGCCGGATCGTTCTCCTTGCGATCAATGATCTCGCCGGTGACCGCAGCGCTTGTACTGGTGTCAATCGGGTACGCGATGACGTTGGCGCTCGAAAAGTGCGTGCGACGTTCAAGCGCATCCTTGAATTCGTCGATCCGATCGAAAGCTTTGCGCAGATCGCCGTCAAAAGGCTCCAGTTTGCCGACCAGCACAGCGTCTACTGCATTAACGACCGTCACCGGTACTGGCAGGCGTGCTTCGACCGGCCGCTGACGTCGCTCCGGCTGCGGTGGCGTTTCAATTTCCCAGTGGAGCTCGCTTGCCTGGATGTCGGGGAAGTCACCGAGTACCGAACCGAGCTGGTTCATAACCCACGGCACAGGAACCCGGTTCGCCAGGATGTACTCACCGGAATCGACGGCCAGCTTCATTTCGTACGAATCGGCCTTGATTGGATTAAAGCGCTCGTTTTCACGACGAAACGTTTCCGACAGATGGCGAACCTGCAGGTCCATCTCGGCCGCGCGATTTCGCAGCACCCACGCGTCGCTGAACAACACAGCGGCAATCGCCGTCACGACGGTCGCCGCCGCGACGGCGGTGCCGATAATTGCGTTGCGCAGGCGGCGCATCTGCCAGAAGCGAGTTTCTCCGGACGCCGCATAGCTGCGCGACGGGTGCTTCTGTGACAATAGCGAGAAGTAAACCTCCTCAAAGTTCATAGCGCTGACTGTGGCCCGATGGCCCAGTTTCGCTGCCGCCTCGTCGGGGTCGACATAGTGATAAACAGAGGAGCGGTCATTCGCTGCGAGCTGCTCGATTCTGGCCGCAGTATCGGCGTTCGCAATGACGTGCACGTCGAGCACATTGAGCGGGCTCAACAGGCGCGTGCGCTCAAAGTAGCGGCGACTGCGCGTCACTTCAGCAACGACAGCATCTGCATAAGAGTGCGAATCGAGACCCGCCGAATGGGACAGCCGGGCGCTGCGCAGATTTCCTTTCTGTGTAAAGACCTGGCGTAGCTTGCTTGCCTGGTGCGGCGCGACGAACAACGAATTTTCAGATTGTGGGTACAGCTTTTCGACAACGCGTTGAGCGAGATGCGGCACCGAGTAGACACCGGATATTGGTGTGCAGTGTCGCAGCAGTGCCTGCAGCCACGGGTCAACCAGCTCGTGGTTGACGATAGCGCTGTGTACAACAGCGAATTCTGACGGGTCGTCTGCTGACCTGCCCTGGAACAGCGATGAACGATACGGCGTGCGGCGATAGATGGACGCACAGCGGCGTTCGATTAGCGCGGCCCGATCTCGCATACCCAGTTTGGGTATGGACTGCAACTTGAACTCTTCTTCGATGACGTCGACCAGCAGCGCACTTGGCACGCCCGAGGTTTTGGCCAGGTACTCATCGAAAGCGCGGATTCCGGCATCATCATCAGCGAACTCGGCGACCTGCAACGGCGCGCGATCGCGCACATCCCACACGCCGAGGGAGCCTTGCGTAACGTAAAGGATGCGTTGCAATTTCATCCTAAACTCCAATACTGCTGATCGTGTCGTAGATCGGACCGAGTACCGACAACATGATCCAGCCCATGATTGCGCCGAGAATGACGGTCATCGCCGGTTCGATCAGCGACTTCAGTCGGTCGATCGACTCTGTTACTTCGCGATCGTAGAAATAGCTGACATTCTCGAGCGCGTTGTCGAGTACGCCGGTCGATTCGCCCATCTTGACCATACGCACGACCAGCGGTGGAAACAGCTCGGTACTCTCTATGCTGTCGCTTAACGACTGGCCATCCGCGATACCGGTCGAAATATTCTGGATGCCGCGCCGTATGACCGCATTGCCTGCAATATCCTCACTGATACGGAGTGACGACAGGACATCGAGGCCGGCGCCGTAGCAAAGCGCGAAGTAGCTCGCAAAACGGCTCAGAATCAACTTCGTTTGAATCGGTCCGACGTACCAGACGCGCAGCTTCCAGCCGTCGACTCTGAATCGGATAGCCTGATTGCGACGAGCCGCCAGTCGAATCGCGAAAAAGATGACCGCCGGCATCGGGATTACCCACCACCAGTGATCGGTCAAGAATCCGGAGAATGCGATCAGCGCGCGCGTGTGGATTGGCAATACCTGCCCCATCTCCTGGATAAAGTCGACCATCTGCGGCACGACGTACAACATCATGAACAACATGACTGCGACCACAACAACGCCGACAAACGCCGGATACATGATCACAGTCTTGGCCTTGGCCATAAGCTCGTCCTGCCACTTCAGCGACTCGGTGAGTTTTTGCATGACGTCCGGCAACTTGCCCGACTCCTCGCCGACCGCAATAAGGCTGACGAAAACGTTGTCGAAGATATCCGGGTAATCAGACATCGCCTGCGACATGGTGCGACCGGTTTCGACCGCAGAAATCAGATTGCCAATAACATCGCCAAATGTGCTGTTGTCGGTACTGTCGCGGAGATCCGTCAGCGCCTCGAGGATCGGCAGCCCAGCACGCGTCATT
>JBCAZN010000411.1:0-2701 GCA_038533035.1 Pseudomonadota bacterium | reverse complement strand
CGTTCCCGCCTACGTAGCTCATGAATTTGAAGCGTTGGAAACGTCAACGTTCATCGAAGTAGGCGGCCCTGGTCCGCTGATGAACATGCCGGGCCTGCAGAAAGCCGGCGGTTCAATTGGGATTAATCCACGGTCGGAGGAGCACGGTCATGAGCACTAGGATTCTCTTGATCGTTGTCGGACTGGCCGCATTTGCTGCAACGGCTATTGACGCTTTCGCATCCGAACACAACGCCTATGAAGGCCGTATCGCGCTGGTCTGGAAACTGGATGAACCTGACGGATTGTGCCTCGACCTGCCCGGCCCGCCATCCAACCTGCTGTTGGATCGTCCCGCGGTCGTACATACCTGCAAGCCAGGAGACTTTCGCGACATGATTTTCCGGTTCAATGGCGAATCTTCTTCAACCATCAAAACAATGCTGCCGAATCCCGCGCTTTGTCTGCAAGCTGACGAGATCACCGAAGGTTCTCTCCTGCATTACGTGGAGTGCAATGATGAATCGGATCAACAGCTGTTCAAGTACATCGAGAATGGACAGATATTTTTGGCAGCCACCGCAGATCACAAGTCACCATTGTGTCTATCCGCCCGGACCGCCAAGCCGACGCGCATAGGTGAACCTCAAAGTCTCGACGACCCGCATGGACACTCGATAATCGTCAATCTGGAAAGCAGCCATGTCATTCGACCATTGGTCCTGCGAGATTGCGATTCAACACCGCTCGAGGTTTCGCAGTGGGAAGCTTACGAAGAACGCGATCTTCGAAAATTCCAATAGGTGCAGAGCAAGAGATGAATAACTCACGAATCCTGCTGCTAAGAATCGCGGCAATACTCTGGATAATCTAGGGCACCGTAAATGTAAACTTATGCCGTTCACTTAAGTAAGCTTATGGGCATTCCCACAAGTCAGCTGAGCGCTAGCCGCACTTAGAGTCGCCGCACGACAGGCAGGTCATGCAGCCGTCCATCATGATGACGGCCGTCGTGCTGCATTTCGCACAAAGCTGTGCGCCTTCCGGGTACTCGCTGTCCGAGAACGCGTCGGTCTGCTTTTGCGCCTCTTCGTACTCGGCGCGCTTCATCGCAATCAGCTCTTTCTGGCCCTGGTCCAGTTCGGGCAATGACAACAGGCCGATCATGACGAGATGCTTCTCAACGATGTGGCCGAGCTCCGCAATGATCGACGGCATGAACTTGCCGCCGGGCTGCCAGTAGCCGCCGCGCGGATCAAATACGGCTTTCAGTTCCTCAACAAGGAACGTGACGTCGCCACCCTTGCGGAACACCGCAGAAATAATCCGCGTCAGCGCGACGATCCACTGGTAGTGGTCGAGGTTCTTCGAGTTGATGAAAATCTCGAACGGCCGGCGCTTTTCGTGCTCGGTGCCTTCGTTAAGAATGATGTCGTTAATCGTGACGTACATCGCGTGATCCGAGACCGGCGTTTTCACCTTGTAGGTGGAGCCGACGAGCATCTCCGGACGCTCGAGTTTCTCGTGCATGCGAATGACTTCGGCGCGATCGCCACCGCCTTCGCGTGCAAACTCACGCTTCTCTTCCTTTACCTCGGCATCGGGCTGCTTGACCGCGTAGCCGACAATCTTTTTGTCTATTTTGTTCATACTCAAAACTTTCCGTAATAGCCTTCTTTCAAGGCATCGAACAGGTTGGCCGCTGTGTGCGTCTCGCCGTCGTATTCGACTTCTTCGTCGCCCTGCAGGTCGATCGTTGAACCGTCGTCCAGCGTAAACGTGTAGACCGTGTTCTTGAGGTCTTTCTCTTTGACCAGCACGCCCTGGAAGGCCTCGGGGTTGAAGCGGAACGTCGTGCAGCCCTTGAGGCCCTGCTCGTAGGCGTACAGGTAGATGCCTTTGAAGTCTTCGTAGTTGTAGTCCGTCGGGACGTTGGCCGTCTTGGAGATCGATGAATCGACCCACTTCTGTGCCGCCGCCTGGATATCGACGTGCTCTTTCGGCGTGATTTCGTCCGCCGTTATAAAGTAGTCCGGCAGATTGCCAAGCGCGTCGTCGGCAGCGCCAGCCGGCATTGCGTCTGCGTCAATCAGTGCGCGATAAGCCAAAAGCTCGAACGAGAAGACATCGACTTTCTCTTTGGTCTTCTTGCCCTGGCGAATCACATTGCGGAAGTAGTGATGCGCGAAGCTCGGCTCAATGCCGTTCGACGAGTTATTCGCCAGCGACAGCGAGATCGTGCCGGTCGGTGCGATCGAGCTGTGGTGCGTAAAGCGCGCGCCGTGCTCGGCAAGCTCGTTCACAAGCTCCGGGTTCTCCGCGGCAACGCGCTGCATGTAGCGGCTGTATTTCGCATGCAGGATACGGCCCGGCACCTTGTCGCCCACCTGGTAGCCATCGTCACGCATCTCGGGACGGCGACGCAGCATTTCCTCGGTCACCTCGAAGGTCTCGTTCATGATCGGCGCCGGACCCTTCTCTCTCGAGAGTTCAAGCGCTTCTTCCCAACCGGCCAGCGCCAGTTCGCGCGCGACCTTCTCGGTGAACTCGACGGCTGCAGGCTCGACAACGACGATGTTGCGCATGAAGTACGGCGAGCCTGCAGCCGTCGAGTTCACCGAGAAGGTCGCGCCGACCTGGTTGTTTGGGATCTGTCCGCCGCAACGGCGATCCTTCGCTCGAAGGTCCCGATTCACGAAGAGCCGTTTCAGTTTCACCCTCG
>JBCAZN010000410.1:0-2719 GCA_038533035.1 Pseudomonadota bacterium | reverse complement strand
CTCCATGCTTTCGGGCGTAATTCGCGTGATATCGATGAGCTCGTGGTTGTAGCGATCGACAAAGTCGCGCTCAATATCGAGCACATAGGCGAATCCACCGGTCATCCCGGCACCGAAGTTCACGCCGCTTCGACCGAGCACGACGACGACACCGTCGGTCATGTATTCACAACAATGATCGCCTGATCCCTCGATGATCGCAGAAGCGCCCGAGTTGCGAACGCCGAAACGTTCGCCAGCACGGCCGGCAGCATACAGTTCGCCACCCGTGGCACCGTACAGACAGGTATTGCCGATAATGGCCGTGTCGCGAGCGATGTAACCCGCATCTGCCGGTGGATGAATCACGAGCGAACCGCCGGCCATGCCTTTGCCAACATAGTCGTTGGCATCACCGATCAGGTGCATGTTCAGGCCTGCGACATTCCAGGCACCGAAACTCTGGCCCGCAGTACCGAGCAGGCGAATGTCGAGCGGCGCATCCGCCATGCCGTGATTGCCGTGCCGACGAGCAATCTCACCGACCAGTCGCGCGCCGATCGAACGATTGTAGTTGCTGATCTCAAAGGCGAACTTGCCACCACTTTTACTCTCGATGGCGGGCAAGGTTGCTGCGACCATTTCCTCAGCGAGCAGCCCCTTGTCGAACGGCTCGTTGCGTAGATCCGTGCAGTATTGCGGCGCACCGTCGACCAATCCTTCAGTGGAAATAATCGGGCTCAGGTCGAGTCGTGCCTGGCGTTCGGTTTCACCCTCGTGCAGTTCGAGCAGGTCAACGCGACCAATCAGGTCCTCGAGTTTGCGGACCCCGAGCTCTGCCATGAGGTGACGCGTTTCCTCGGCGATAAAGCGGAAGAAGTTAATCACCATCTCGGGCAGGCCGATAAAATACTCGCTGCGCAGCACGTTGTTTTGCGTCGCGACGCCGGTCGCACAGTTATTGAGGTGGCAGATCCTTAAGTACTTGCAACCGAGCGCGACCATGGGTCCGGTGCCAAAGCCAAAGCTCTCGGCACCGAGCATCGCCGCCTTGATGACGTCGAGACCGGTTTTGAGGCCGCCATCCGTTTGCAGGCGCACCTTGTGCCGCATGTCCTGCGAACGCAGCACCTGGTGGGTCTCGGAGAGTCCCAGTTCCCACGGGCTGCCCGCGTACTTGACTGAACTCAGTGGGCTGGCGCCTGTGCCCCCGTCATAGCCGGAAATCGTTATCAGGTCAGCATAGGCCTTAACTACGCCCGCAGCGATCGTACCGACACCGGGCTCGGCGACGAGTTTTACCGACACCAGCGCGTCGGGGTTCACCTGCTTGAGGTCGTAGATGAGCTGCGCGAGGTCCTCGATAGAATAAATATCGTGATGCGGCGGCGGCGAGATCAGGCCGACGCCGGGTTTCGCGTAGCGCAGCTTCGCGATCATCTCGTTGACCTTGTGACCCGGCAACTGACCGCCTTCCCCGGGTTTCGCACCCTGCGCGATCTTGATCTGGATCACTTCGGCATTCACGAGATACTCGGCAGTCACGCCAAATCGACCGGAAGCGACCTGCTTGATCTTTGACATGCGCTCGGTACCGTAGCGAGCCGGGTCCTCACCACCCTCGCCGGAATTGGAGCGTGCGCCGATACGGTTCATTGCAATAGCCAGCGCCTCGTGCGCCTCGGGCGAAAGCGCGCCCAGCGACATGCCCGCACTGTCGAAGCGCGGCAGAATGTCCTCAATCGGTTCCACCTCATCAAGCGGAATGGGTTTGCCGGCCGGCTTCAGCGTCATGAGGTCGCGCAACGTCGAGACGGGGCGATCGTTTACAAGACGTGCGTATTCGCTGTAGGTCGCGTAGTCGCCGGTACGTACAGCCGACTGCAGCGTCGCAACGACGTCCGGGTTGTAGCAGTGATATTCACCGCCGTGCACATACTTGTACAGGCCGCCCTGATCCAGCGGCCGGCGCGCATCCCAGGCGGCCGCGGCAAGCAACTTCTGGTCATCGAGCAGATCGTCAAAACTCGTACCCTGGATGCGTGAGGTCGTGCCGCGGAAACACCGCTCGACGACGTCTTCGCTCATGCCAACGATTTCGAACAGCTGAGCGCCGCGGTAACTCGAAATCGACGAAATTCCCATCTTCGACATGACTTTGAACATGCCTTTGCGAATGCCGCGACGATAGGCACGACCCAGCTGCTGCTGCTTGACGAGATTGCCGCGTCGCGCGATATCGTGCAGCGATTGGTAGACAAGGTACGGGTAAACGCAGGTCGCACCGTAACCAATCAGGCAGGCGAAGTGATGCGGATCACGGGCCACACCGGTTTCAACAATGATATTCGCGTCACAGCGAAGACCCGTCTTGACCAGGTGATGATGCACAGCGCCCGTCGCGAGCAATGCATGCACAGGCAGCTTGCCGTTCTCGAGATAGCGATCGCTGAGCATTAGCAGGAAGCGCCCGTCGCGCACGGCCTTCTCGGCCTGCGCGCAAAGCTGGTCGAGCGCCGCTGGCAAACCCAGCGTCGCGTCGACGTTCAGGTCGATGAATTCGTAATCGTTCTCGAACATCTCGGCGCCAAGCAACTGCCGCAGCTTCGCCTGTGACAGAATCGGCGAGTTGATGATGACCTGCTCGGCATGTTCAGGACCAATCTCGAACAGACTGCTTTCGAGCCCGATGTTCGTTTGCAGTGACATGACGATCCGCTGCGCGAGCGTATCGTCATGT
>JBCAZN010000409.1:0-2750 GCA_038533035.1 Pseudomonadota bacterium | reverse complement strand
TGCGCGACTGGCGAGCCACGGCTAACGATTCGGAACCCGACGTCGAAGCGCTGTACATGGCGACATTGACGCTCAAACGCATGGCCGACGGCGGCCTGTTCGATCACGTCGGCGGCGGGTTCTGCCGGTACTCGGTCGACAAGTACTGGCAAATACCGCACTTCGAGAAAATGCTGTACGACAACGGCCCATTGCTGGCGCTGTACGCGCAGGCGGCGCTGGCGACCGGCGACGATGACTTTGCCGCGACGGCAAAAGCAACAGCGGCATGGATGCTTGCGGATATGCAGGCAGACAACGGCGGCTTCTTCGCCACGCGCGACGCAGACTCGGAAGGCGAGGAAGGCCTGTACTACCTGTGGACGCCCGACGCAGTGCGATCGTTGATCGGCGACGACTACGACGTATTCGCCGCGCACTTCGGGCTCGACCAGCCCGCAAACTTCGAGGGTCAATGGCACCTGACCGTGCGCGGCGAGTTACCGGACGACGACACTCGCGAAGCGATCGATCGCGCCCGACAAAAATTGCTCAAGGCGCGCGAACAACGCATTGCGCCGGCGCGCGACGAAAAACAGCTGACGTCATGGAACGCGCTGGCGATTCGCGGCCTGGCCATTTCGGGTCGCGCGCTCGGGCAACCGGCGCACGTCGATGCTGCGGTCGCCGCGGTCGACTTCATTGCGGTGACCATGATTCAGGATGGTCGACTGCTCGCCAGCTATAAAGATGGCGAAGCGCGCTTCCCGGCGTATCTCGATGACCATGCGTTTCTGCTCGATGCACTGCTCGAACTGCTGCAGTCACGATGGTCGTCGACACATCTGGCTTTCGCCGTGCAAATCGCCGAACTTTTGCTCGAGCACTTCGAAGACAAGGACAATGGCGGCTTCTATTTCACGGCGAACGATCACGAGACGCTGATTCATCGGCCGAAACCGTTCGCGGATGAGGCAGTGCCGTCCGGGAATGGTGTCGCCGCATTTGCATTGCAGCGGCTCGGTTTCCTGCTTGGCGAACCACGCTATCTCGATGCGGCCGAGCGCGTCCTGCGTAGCGCCTGGAAAGCGATCTCTGAGTATCCGCACGGTCACGTCAGCCTGTTGGCAGCGCTCGAGGAATACCTGCAGCACCCCGAAATTATCGTGATTCGTGGCGGCGGCGATGAGTTGGATGCGTGGCGGGACTCAGCCGCCAAAGTCTACGCGCCAAGGCGCCTCGTGTTTGCCATACCGTCCGATGCCGACGACTTGCCAGGCGCATTGGCCGATCGCAAAGCCGACGGCGACGAAACGATTGCGTATCGATGCGTTGGCACCCACTGTGAACTACCGGTGACGACCTGGGAGGCGCTCGCCGCCCGGCTCAGCGAGAGCGAGTCGTAGTCAGGCCGTTTCACCCTCCGCAGCAGGAGTCACCCTCCTGGATAGGTGGACAATTGACGTCCCCGTATGAGCAATAGACACAGCAGTCGCCCGGACGCGGTTTCAAGACCGAGCCGCATCCCTGGCAGTCATAGAAAAACTGACACGCATCCGTTGGCATCCGATCTCGCGACTCATGCCCACAGTGCGGACAAGTGATCGTCGAATGCGATTTAATCAAAGGCGCGGCGGCGCTCATTTTCCGGTTTTTAGCGTGGCGGGAAAGCCGACATCTGTCGACGCCTGGCCAATTTTTTTCGGCGTCGTAAGCGCCGAGTCGTACGTGACAATTGCCACCTTGTCGTCATAGCTGACGGATACGTCGATAACGCCGTTTACTCGTTGCATTGCTTTCTTGACCGCGATCGGACAGGTCGCGCACGTCATCTTTGCGACCTCAAATTTCACGGTCTGGTTAGTCTCGGACGCTACCAACGCGTTGTTCGCAAATAGCAGAAACACAACGACAGTAAATAGAATTCTCATGTTTCGTTCCTTAGTAAAAGAGCGGTGCCCAATAGTTTGTAGTGAGCGCCGCAACAACCAATGCAGTTGCAACCCAGAGGGCAACTTTCACAATCCGATTCGATGTGGGCGTCGCGCAGGCATCTTCATCGCAAGCCTGGTCGGTGTTCCCATAAACCCGCCAGAATCCGTAACCAATAAACCCAATGGTCACAACTACGAAAAATGGCTGGTATTCCTTAAGCGCTGTCAGATTGCCAACCCATGCACCGCTAACGCCGAGTGAGATCAACACCAGCGGCCCAATACAACAGGATGACGCCAGCACGGCTCCCAGCACGCCGCCAGTCGCCGCGAGTCTGCGCTTTCGATCTGCGCTGGTAATGGTTTGGTCTCTCACGTCGCGCCCCACCGGTTGACGACTGGCCGAATTCCACTACCATAGCCCCTGTAGTTACTACAGGGTCAAGGTTTGTTGCCATGAAGCCTCAGAAAAGCGAGTTGTCGCGAGGGTCACTTTCCCGGCTGACCGGCGTCAATGCGGAGACCATCCGCTATTACGAAAAAATCGGCGTCATGCCGCTCCCAATGCGCAGCGACGCGGGTCACAGAACATACGACCAGGCATCCGTGAAACGCCTCTTCTTCGTAAAAAGGTCCCGCGAGCTGGGCTTTACGCTTAAAGAGATTCAGGAACTCTTACGTCTCGTGGACGGCGAGGACTTTACCTGCGCTGAAGTACGCGACAAGACAAATGCGCACCTTGCCGATGTCACCAGGAAGATTGGCGATCTACAGAAAATTGAGCAAACACTGACAACAATGGTTTCGAAGTGCGACGGTGGCGAGTTGCCGAACTGC
>JBCAZN010000408.1:0-2752 GCA_038533035.1 Pseudomonadota bacterium | reverse complement strand
TACATCTGCGGCGAAGAAACCGCGCTGATCGAATCGCTCGAGGGTCAGCAGGGCCGGCCACGCAGCACGCCGCCGTTCCCGGCCAACTTCGGTTTGTACGGCAAACCCACGACGATCAACAACACGCAGAGTATTGCGAGCGTTCCGACCATTATTCGCAAAGGCGGGCCATGGTTCGCGGCGCTCGGTCCGGAAGGCTCGGGTGGCACCGCGCAGTTCTCGGTCTCAGGCCATGTCGAGAAGCCCGGCAACTTCGAGCTGCCGATGGGCATTCCGTTCAAGACGCTGATTGAAGACATCTGCGGCGGCATCTGGAAGGGCCGCAAACTCAAAGCGGTTATTCCCGGCGGCTCGTCCTGCAAAGTATTGCCAGCCGACATCATTATGGAATGCACGATGGACTACACGTCGTTGCAGGAAGCGGGTTCGTCGTTCGGTACCGGTGCCGTCATCGTCATGGACGATCACACCTGCATGGTGCAGGTGCTGCGTCGCATCGCGCGATTTTACATGGCTGAATCCTGCGGGCAGTGCACGCCGTGCCGCGAAGGCACGGGCTGGTTGTATCGCATGCTGACGCGCATCACGGAAGGCAAGGGCGAAGAAGAAGACTTGCAGAAGCTCGTGGACGTTGCCAACAAGATTGAAGGCCACACGATCTGCGCGCTGGGTGATGCCGCGGCGTGGCCGGTGCAAAGCTTCCTGAATCATTACTACCACGAATTCGAATACATGGTTCGCAATAACGGACGAAGCATCGTCGACGACGCACCGGAGGCGGCTGCGTAGAAACTATGAGTGACGATATCGTAAATATTGAGGTCGATGGCAAGCCGGTTGAGGCGCGCCGCGGCCAGATGCTGATTGAAGCGACCGATAGCGCCGGCGCGTACGTGCCGCGTTTCTGCTATCACGAGAAACTCAGCGTGGCGGCCAATTGCCGCATGTGTCTCGTCGACATTGAAGGTGCACCGAAGCCGATCCCGGCCTGCGCACAACCTGTCAACGAGGGGATGAAGGTCTTCACCAAGTCGCCGCGTGCAATTTCTGCACAGAAAGCGACGATGGAATTCCTGTTGATCAATCATCCGCTGGACTGCCCGATCTGTGACCAGGGCGGCGAATGCGAGTTGCAGGATCTCGCGATGGGCTACGGGCGTGATGTATCACGCTATAACGACGGCAAGCGCGTCGTGAAAGACAAGGACATCGGGCCGCTGGTCTCAACCGATATGACGCGCTGCATCCATTGCACACGCTGCGTTCGATTTGGCGAGGAGATCCAGGGTAATCCGCAGCTTGGCACGACGTTGCGTGGCGAGAATGTCATCATCTCGACCTACGTCGAGCAAAACATCGACCACGAGCTGTCTGCCAACATTATTGATCTATGCCCGGTCGGTGCGCTGAACAACAAGCCATACCGTTACAGCGCTCGTGCCTGGGAAATGGAGCAGCGCGCCACGGTATCGCCGCACGACTGCGTCGGTTCAAACATGTATGCCCATGTACTGCGTGGCACCGTGAAGCGCATAGTGCCGAGGACGAACGAGGCGATTAACGAGACCTGGCTTCCGGATCGTGATCGCTTCTCGTATGAGGCAATTTACAGCGACGATCGCCTGGCATCACCGCGGATCAAGGAAAACGACGAGTGGCGTGACATCGACTGGGAAGACGCGCTGGCGAAAGCGGCCGAGGTTCTAACGGCCGCTAACAGCAGCGGCTTTATCGCGTCGCCATCGGTGACGGTTGAAGAAGCGCACCTGGTCGCGAAACTAGCTGATCATCTCGGTACTGCAAACGTCGACTACCGAATTGGTCGTCGCGACACGTCGGACCAGGACAACGATCCGGTGTTCGAGTCGCTGGGTTGCGGGATCGATGACATTGAAAAGCAGGGCGCTGTCCTGGTTGCAGGCTCGAACATCCGCAGTGAAGCGCCAATTCTTGCGCATCGGGTCCGTAAAGCGGCGCTTGCCGGTGCCAGCGTGAATTTCGCGAACAGCCAGAAGTACGAGTACTTTTTTGACGTTGCAAATTATGCGAGCGGCGCCGGTCTGGTTGAAATGCTGTCCGGCATTGCTGCAGCGGCTGGAGGCGAACTCAAAGACGTGACGCCGTCCGCTGAGCAGAAGGCGATTGCGGTTGCACTCAAGGAAGCTGGCGATTCTTTGGTTCTCCTGGGCCAAATTGCTGCGCGTCACGCGGCGTCGTCGGCACTGCGCGAAGCGGCGGCGATCATTGCAGAGAAGACCGGTTCGACGCTTGGGTTCATTACCGAAGGGCCGAACTCGGCGGGTGCAAGTCTTGCAGGCGTGCTGCCACACCGTGCGGCGGCTGGCGTCAGCCGCCCAACGGCCGGACTGGGCGTTGCGGACATGCTGGATGCGAAGCTCGATGCTGTGGTTCTCGTCAACGTGGACCCGGGTGCCGACATTCATGCCGCTGAAGATGCAGTCAGCAAGCTTGCAGAACAGAAGTTCGTCATTGCCTTGACGCCGTTCGTCTCTGACGCGTTACTCGAATCTGCCGACCTGCTGCTGCCAATCGGTACATTTGCAGAGACTTCCGGTACCTACGTCAACGTCACGGGCACCTGGCAGAGCTTCGGTGGCATCGCCAACCCTGTCGGTGAGGCACGGCCTTGCTGGAAGATACTTCGCGTTCTCGGCAATCTTACGAACGCAGATGACTTCGATTACGTCACCAGCGAAGACGTGCTGGAAGAGGTGCGCGCGGCCGTTGGTGA
>JBCAZN010000407.1:0-2778 GCA_038533035.1 Pseudomonadota bacterium | reverse complement strand
CTGGATGGGTGAGTGGAAAGACGGCCTTTTTCACCCGTTCAACAACGAACCAAAAATGTTGGACATCCTTCCCGGGCACCTTGCACCAACGGTCGCGCGAGCCGCTGACGGGCAGTTGCGTGCGATCGGCATCGTGGATGAGAGACGCACACCTCAAGCCCAGGAAGATGCGGGCTGGGCTCATACTTACAGCTTGCCTCGTACTTGGCGACTCATGCCAGACCAACGCACACTCGGGCAAGCACCTGCACCGGAGCTCCGCAAGCTTCGCGGAGAATGCCTTGCAACGTCGGGTGCTCGAAACTTAAGCGAAGAGCCAATCACGCTGGCAACGATGCCGCATGCGTATGAACTTGAGGTCCAGCTCGGCGATACCACAGAAAGCGCCGTCGTTGCGTTCGACCTGCTTTGTTCGCCAGATCGCGAGGAATGCACTCGCGTTTCGTTCGATCTCGGCCTCGACGAAGTAGTTCTGGATCTGTCGCAGTCGACCACCTCCGGAGAACGGGAGGGTCCGGATGTAGTACGCGGGACATATGATCGTACCGCTTTCGGCGACCCACAGACCGTACGGGTGTTCGTTGACGGCTCGGTAATTGACGTTTTCGTTAATGACTCGGCTGCTTTCGCGTTTCGCTCCTATCCGGAACGGAGCGATAGTACCGGAGTCCAAGTTACTGCTTTAAAAGGAAATATTTCGACCAGTCGCGTTGCAGCATGGGCGTTGAGCTTACCTGAGTAGGCCGCTTGCGGACACTACGGCTTGACACGTGCAGAGCAAGGGCTGTATAAGATTGTCTTACGTTGGACATTTCTCGATAAAAATGACTATCGTTAGACAGAAGGGTACATCACTATCAGGGGGCAAAATAATGAAGCCTAGACTAACCAGCGGCCTAGTAGCGTTGGCACTCATTGCCAATACGTCATGGGCGCAGGACGACCCAGAAGATCAAGGCGAACAGCGAGTCGAAGAGATCATTGTCACGGGTGTGACAAACGAAACTTCGAAAGCCGAATCCACGTTTTCCATTAACACGCTCGACCAGAGCGATATGCAGCAGCTGGCGCCGATCAGTACGGCTGACCTGCTGCAAAACGTGGTGGGAATTTTCGCGGAAGGCAGTACGGCGGGTGAAGCCAGCAACAACATCACGGTACGCGGGCTTCCGGTTACGGGTGGTTTCCGCTACGCACCTCAGCTGATTGACGGTCTGCCGTGGTTCGAAGAGCCTGAAGTTCAGTTCATGAACAACGATACTGCAGCGCGCGGTGATTTGATGACAGAGCGCGTCGAGGTCGTGAAAGGTGGTACAGGTGGCATCCTTTACTCCAACGGCCTGGGTGCAACGATCAACCACATCACACGCACGGGTGGTCAGGACTTTGAAGGCGGCTACAAAATGGAGCTGGCCGACTATGGGTTCATCCGAAACGACTTGTTTGTTTCCGGCCCGATCAATGACAACCTCACGTTCGCCGTCGGTGGCTACCATCGAACATCTGACGGTCTACGCGACATCGGCTATACGGCAGACAAGGGCGGACAAATTCGCGGCAACCTCGTTTACACCAGCGATGACGATACGCTCGAAGTGCAATTGCACGCGCTGTCGATTGATGACAAGACTTCCTTCTACCAAAACCTTCCGTTCCAGGTTCCTGCGTTCAGTGAACGTGGAACGCCTGAAAATCCAACCGCAATCGATATGGATGCTGTCTGGCCTATCGGAATCGGTTTTGCTGAAGGTTCTGTCGCATCCCCGTTCACCAGGGTATTCACACAACTTGGCGAGTACGGAGAACGGCAAATCAATCTTGGAGACGGCCTGCACGCTGACTTCGACATCTACACATTGAAGCTTCGAAAAGATCTGGACTCCGGCTGGACACTGCAAGCCGGCCTGAGAAGTTCGAAGGGAACCAACGACTTCAACTCGATGTTCACGGGCAACGACTCAACAACCGCAGCGAGATTCTTGAACGCGCGCTACGAGAATGACGTCGTCAGCCCAGCACACGGAGCAGCGCTGAGCGGAAACTACGACGCTGCCAAACTGGTCGGGTTTTTCGATGTCCCGGCTGACCCGGACGCAGTATTTCCTGGTATTAGCAGAACTGACTTCGTCAACAACTATGCATTGGCGCAGTCTGTTGGTGCGTTCTATCTCGATGACGGTTCGCGCGTCGCCGATGACACGATCATGAACTTCCTGTTGCCATTCATTACGAATACGGACGCTCAAAGCAGTTCATTTGATCTCAAAGCCACTAACACTTTCGAGCTCGCAGGAACTCATGACTTGACCATTGGAATATATGGCAGCGACTACAGCACGGTTCAGAGCTTTCAATCCAGCCTGCTCGTCGCGACGATGGAGTCACAATCCCGACTGGCAGACCTGCGCGGTCTGGATGCCAACGGTAATCCGATCGGTCCGTCGCTGACTCTCGACGGCGGTATTTTGCCCGGCTTCTTCGGCTACACAACCGACATCAGTGCGAGCGGTCAAGCGATCTATCTTCACGACCACTGGGAAACACTCGACAACAATTTGCGTTTTGACATTGGCGTACGTTGGCAGGAGGTTGAGGCAAACGTCGTTCGACGCGACCGCAACATTATTGCTGGATCGAACATGACGCCCGCGTCGGTCATTCCCGGTTCAGACGGAGACACAACAGCTGATGACGAAGTATTCCTGCCGGGTGACCGCCGGGTACTAAACGACAAGTTCGATGGGTTCGGCTAGCCGAACCCATCGAACTTGTCGTTTA
>JBCAZN010000406.1:0-2816 GCA_038533035.1 Pseudomonadota bacterium | reverse complement strand
ATGCGGTTATCGGCTACGAGATGATCGAGAAGCAGATCGATCTGTTCGCCGCGTCAGGCAACTAGCATCTAGTCAAACGGCGGTGACCCGCCGAATCGCGGATCCGCGATTGTGAACAATTGTTACGCCACGCCGGCCGCCGCCGGTTTGGCCCCTATACTCCCGCTCCGATTGATGATCCACGTTAGGGAGTTATTGGAAATGAATAAGCAAGTAATCAGGGTCCTGGGCATTGTTGCCGCCGGCGCATTTGCCGGTGGGTGTTCAACAATGGCCGCAGAACAAGGCAGCTCGACTGCCATGAACGGCTCGACGTCAAGCGCTGAATTGGTCCGTGCTCAGCGTCGCGTTAACGAGCTCGAGGCCTCTCTGGCCACTAAAGAGCGTCAGCTGGCATCAACCGAAGCGCAACTCGCTTCGGCAAGTGTACCGGCTACACCAGCGAACATGGACGCAAGTCTGTTTCCGCCGAATCCGAAAGCGGGCGAATGCTACGCACGCGTTCTGATCCCCGCCAAGTACCGCACCGTGACGGAAAACATCCTGACGCGTGATGCTGCTGAGAAGATCGAAATTATTCCGGCACGTTACGAGTCGGGCGAAGAGACGGTTCTGGTCAAGGAAGCGTCGAGCCGACTCGAAGTTGTTCCGGCTGTTTATGGTGAAGTCCAGGAACGTGTAATGGTCAAGCCCGCTTCGACGCGCATCGTTGAAGTACCGGCTAAGTACAAGACCGTAACGGAGCAGGTTCTGGATCGTCCGGCGCACACCGCCTGGAAGAAAGGTCCGGCAGCTACTCAGACGAGCAGCGTTCTGTCGCAAACGACAACCGATACCGGCGAAGTTATGTGCCTGGTTGAAGTCCCGGCCACTTACAAGACCGTTGAGAAGCGCGTCCTGGTAAGCCCGGCTCGCACGGAGACGATTGAGATTCCGGCTGAGTACAAGACGGTAACCAAGACGGTCGTAACGAAGCCCGCTACGACGCGCGAAGTCATGATTCCGGCACAGTACGACACCGTTAAGGTCACGAAGCTGGTCGCACCGGCATCTGAAAATCGCATCGCGATTCCGGCCTCTTACGAAACCGTAAGCCGCAACGAGAAAGTCACGGACGAAAGCATGGAATGGCGCAGCGTAATGTGCGAAGTCAACATGACTCGTGCCAACGTGGTTGCACTGCAACGTGCACTCGCATCTGAAGGCTACTACAAGGCTTCAGTTGACGGCATCATCGGTGCACAGACGCTGGATGCGGCTAACAAGTTCGCACGCGACAACGGCCTGCCTGCAGGCTCCAACTACGTACCCATGGAAGTTGTCAAGAAACTGAACCTTAGCCTCTAATAGAGACAAGGTACTGCGAAAGGCGGCCACACACGGAGTGTGTGGCCGTTTTTTTTTGGCTGCGACGTGACAGCCATGGAAGTCATCCGATAAACCTCAATACACCAGGGATGCCCGGAATTCATTGTAGGCATGTTCGGTTGAATGCGGAACGTTCGGATACGCCGCCGCTTTTCGAAACCATTGATCGGCCGTTTGCAACTGCCCGGCCTTCCAGGCCGCGACAGCGGAAATTTCGAGCGCCCATATCTGCGCTTCCTCACTTAGCTGATTGAACTCGAGGGAGGTTGCCGCCGCAAACGCACGATCATGTTCTCCGCTCGCAGTTAGCACCTGAACGCTGCAGTAACCCGCCAGCACATGTGCGCCCGCCAGGGCGACGCGAACACATGCAGCGCGCGCCTCGTCAATACGAGCATCGTGCAGTAACACGTCGGCGTACAACAACTGTGCTTCGCGATTGAACGGCTCATTCTCGATCACCTCTGCCAATAGTTCGGCGGCGCGCTCAAACTCATGGTGTCGCTGCAGGTGTCTTGCCCTTTGCAGCGGCGACACCACTCGCGCCGTACGATCGTGGCTGTGGTGGTGGTCGTGACCGTGTGCAGCATCGGCCATCAAGTCGCCGGCCGGGGAGAGGCCGGCGACCATCAGGCACAAGACGCCCGCTACCAGCCGCCTCATTGGAACAAGCTGTCGAAAGCCGCGGGATCTTCGTCGAATGCGAAGTCTTCGTCATCGACCGCGACCGCATCGGTGTCGTCAGCTGTAGCCGCAAACTGATCAACCACAAACTGATTGAACGACGTCTGTACCGGGGGTGGAGGTGGCGGCGGCGGTGGTACCACCACCGGCGTATCGTTGCCGCCGGAACCACAAGCCGCTACGAATGCCGTTGTGATCAACGCGCCCGCAATGAGCGAAAATTTCTGTTTTTTCATCGTCATCCTCCTAGTTCGGCGAGCCTGGCAGCGGCGTCTGCAGGTACGGGAACGTCTCGTCAAAGAAGCTCGCGTCAACGTAGGCTCCATCGGTAAACGGGAGCTGCCCAGCCGGTGCGTCGGTGGGATCAAGCAACACGCCCATTACTACTCGTAGCGCGATATCCACAACGTCGTCGCCTGGTCGGCGGCCGTTAGGATATCCGGCATTGTCGCCAGCTAACACGCCCAACGGGCTTTGCTGTGGTGCGGTGACCGGTGCGATTACGGTATTCAACCGCAACATTTCCGAAGCCGTGACGTTGAGCGGTTGATTGAGCCCGTCAACGCCAGTCAGGAAAGCAGCCACGAGATCGTTGCGTGGAAACGCGGTTGGTGCGACCGCTGCAGGGAACAGGATTTCGATCAGTGCAGGTAATGTCGGGTTGGTGACGTAGGTCGCGAACTGACCATCGTCCGCCGGCTCAGAGTGGTTGAACCGGTCCTTGTCCGGCAGCCCGATCACCACCTCATTGACCAGCGGCGAAC
>JBCAZN010000405.1:0-2840 GCA_038533035.1 Pseudomonadota bacterium | reverse complement strand
TTCGGCAGCGTGCGTTGCAACGGACCTGCGGCTGGCGGTAACTGGTTCACAATGTCTAGGCTGTCGCCCGCCAGCACGGCCAGCTGGTAGTTCGCATCAAACGACCAGCCACTCTTGCGCAGCTCCAGGTTCAGTCGCAAATCACCCTGCCCATCGAACGCGCTGCTACCAACTGCATCGCGCAGAATGCTGTCGTCGGGAAATGACTGCCAGGTGGCTGCCAGCTTGGTGTGACCGCCCCACTCGGTTCGCAACTCGTCGCCGCCAGCGGTCAGCGGCAGAACCATGACAAGAATTACAAATTTACGCAGCGCGCTGATCAATGTCATCAACAATCCGGCCATCCAGCATCCGAATCAGGCGATGCGCGTAGGCCATGACGCGCTGATCATGAGAAGCAATGATGAATGTCGTGGCGTGTTTTTCGTTTAGCTCGGTGAACAATTCCATAAGCTCGTCCGAGGTCTTCGAATCCAGGTTCGCGGTGGGCTCGTCGGCAAGCACCAACGCCGGTTTTGAGGCAATGGCGCGCGCAACTGCGACGCGTTGCTGCTGGCCGCCGGACATTTGTGCCGGCCGCCGATCTTCGAGGCCCTCAAGTCCGACCTCGTGCAGCACCGCTCGCGCACGCTCGTCACGCTCCGAGGCGGGAACGCCCTGCACCTGCATCACGAACTCGACGTTTTCGATCGCCGAGAGCACTGGAATCAGGTTGTAGGCCTGGAACACGAACCCGATCTGCCGCAAACGTAGCTCCGCGAGCTCGCCCTTGCTCAGGGTATCCGTGCGCTTGCCGGCAATGTACACCTCGCCGCTGTCCGGCAGGTCGAGGCCGCCAATGGCATTCAACAAGGTCGTCTTGCCGCCACCCGACGGCGCCGACAGGCAAACGAAACCGCCTTTATCAACATCAAGGCTTACGTGGTCCAGCGCCTTGATGTCCTGGTCGCCCTGTCGGTAGGTTTTGCAAAGATCGATACAACGTACTGCAGTCATCAGCTTGCCTTCGTAATGGCCTCCACGGGCTCGTAGCGCGACGCGCGCCAGGCCGGTGACAGGCTTGCCAGGAATCCGAGAATAAGCACCACAACGGTCGCCAGAATCATGTCGCTGACGTACAGCCTGGGGTACAGCGTGCTCGACACGCCCATCATTTCCATACCTTCGCCAACCGCCGATAGATCGATGCCACCGTCGAGCGGGATTACCGTCAGCCATGCAAGCAGGTTGCCGATCGCCAGCCCGATTGAGAGCAGCAGCATTGATTCGATCACGATCTGGCCGAGTATTGCGCGCGGCTGCATGCCGAGTGCCAGCATTAATCCGATTTCGCGAATGCGTTCAAACACGGCCATGACCAGTGTGTTTACCAGTCCGAATGACAGCGCCAGGAAGATGATGACAACCCAGACGAGCACGAAACCGTCCATCACGGCCAGCATAGTGCCAAGGTAGGTATCGACATCCGTCCAGCGCTGTACGAGCACCGTGTCGTCGGCACCGGCAATGACAGCCTCGTAAACCGGCTCGACGTTGCGGTAGTCGTCACCCAGAAAGACCACCTCTGTGGTCTCGCCTGCAATTCCCAACATTCGTTGCGCCGTCGTTTTACCGACAAACGCGAATGCCTCTTCCACCGAACCGGTGCTCGCGGTGTACAAACCGACCACGCGGAAGCCACGATCGGCGACTTCATTATTCGGATCCTGGCTCATGATCACGATGCGCTTGCCAATCTCGGTTTCGAGCGTGTTGGCGAGTTTCTTGCCGATGACGATGCCGTTGTCTTCGCTGCTTTCCAGGAACCTGCCATCGATTGTCGATTCGTCGATAAACGTCAGCCCCTGCTCCGCCAGCGGGTCGATACCGAGCAGCGTCAGGCCACGCGATGCGCGTTCGCTGGTAATGACGGCTGGCACACGCACGCGACTTGCCCAGGCCACGAAACCGGCGTCGGCGTACTGTGCCTGCAACGCGTCGTCCGACATAGAAATCCGATTCGAAATGCTCGGGTCGTCGCGAAACTTCGGCGCATGCATCTGCACGTGACCGGGCAGCGTTTCGATGCCGTCGGAGATCATCTGGTCGACCATGCCGCGTGTCAGTGCCGTCATGAAAATCATCGCCCAGACACCAACGGTGATCGCACCCAGCATGATGAGCGTGCGGCGGTGATTGCGCCACAGGTTGCGCCAGGCAAGCATGAAGAGCACGCGCAGCATCAGGCGACCCTCATCGCCTGGACGGGATGCAGCCAGCGCAGGCGAACGGCCGGATATGTGGACGCCAGCAGTGAGAACGCAAATACGATTAGCGGGCCGGCAAACAATGAAATCGGCGAAAGTCGCGGGTACATCCTGTCCGGCAGGTTGAACTGCGCCGCCATCTCGTCCATGCCCGGTATCGCAAGCCCGTTCGTCGTAAAGAACGACGTAACCAGCGCACCGGCTGCCACGCCCAGGACAAGGCCGAGCAATCCCATAAACGCCGTCTCGAGCATCACCAACCGGCCCAACCGGGAGGGCTTGAGTCCGAGCGACATCGTAATACCGAACTCGCGCGTGCGTTCCAGCACGGACATCAGCTGTGTGTTGAGCACGCTAAAGGCAACCAGCACAACGAGGATGAAGTACATAAAGAAGGCACTGCTCATGTCCGCCTGGATCGCCTGCTTCAAACCGGGCTGCAGTGCATCCCAGTCATGCACGACAAGGTCCGTCTCGGCCGGCAGCAGGCCTTCCAGTTGTGGCTTGAGTATCTCGGTATCGGCAAGCGCGTTGCCAACGACCACAACCTGGTGGCCGGCGCCTTCCATGAAGAAGACTTCCTGAAAGTAACCG
>JBCAZN010000404.1:0-2852 GCA_038533035.1 Pseudomonadota bacterium | reverse complement strand
GCCGCAAAGCGCGCAAGTATTTCAACGAGAACGAAATCGAATACGAATTTCACGACCTGCGTGAAGACGGTCTTGATATTCAGATGCTCGAGCGCTGGAGTGGCCGCATTGACTGGTCGAAGCTTTTGAACAAGCAGAGCCTGACCTGGCGCAAGATTCCGGAAGTCGACCGCGAAGGGATCAACAAGGACAAGGCGTTGGCGCTCATGCTCGCGAATCCGACGCTGATCAAGCGCCCAGTGCTGGAAAGCGACGGCTACATGGCCGTCGGCTTTTCAGAAAAACGCTTGTCTGATTACCTCAGCAGGTAATCAGGGGTAATCACCAAAAAATTAACCAATCCGACCCGTAATGTAGTCTTCCGTCAGCTTGTGCTGCGGGTTGGTAAATATCTTGTCCGTATCGTCGACCTCGATCAGGTGGCCCAGGTGGAAGTACGCGACCCGGCGCGAGACGCGCGCGGCCTGCTGCATCGAGTGCGTGACGATAACAATCGCGTAATCCTCGCAAAGTTCATCCATGAGATCTTCGATGCGCGCTGTTGCGATCGGATCCAGCGACGAACACGGTTCGTCCATGAGAATCACTTCGGGATCCACAGCGATCGTACGTGCGATACACAGGCGCTGTTGCTGACCGCCGGACAGGCTCGTGCCCGGGTCCTCGAGTCGGTCTTTGACTTCCTTGAGCAGCCCTGCTCTTTCAAGGCTTGTGTGTACGATGTTGTCGAGCTCGGCGCGGTCAGACGCGAGACCATGAATGCGCGGGCCGTAGGCAACATTGTCGTAAATGCTTTTCGGGAACGGATTCGGCTTCTGGAACACCATGCCGACGCGCGCGCGCAGCGTTACCGGGTCTTGTGACTTGCTGTATATATTATCGCCGTCGAGCGTAATCTTGCCGGTGACTCGCGCAATATCAATCGTGTCATTCATGCGATTCAGGCAACGCAGGAAGGTTGACTTACCGCAGCCCGACGGACCGATCAATGCGACGACTTCTTTTTTACCGATTTCCAGCGTGACATCGCGGATGGCGTGATTGTCGCCGTAATAGACGTTAACGTTTTCGGCAACCATAAACGGGTTTTCACAACGTACGTTGCCAACAGTCTCGCCACCGACGTCGGTCTCCTGCTCGGTGAACTCGATCGGCGCTGCCTCGTTTGCCGCAGGCGCAACGTCGTCGTCCCCGTTGTGCGCGGGGGGAGGCGTTTCGCCGGGCAATTGTTCTTCTGTTGTCGTATCGGTCATAGCGGCCATTTTCAAACAGGTTACCTTACGGCTCAATCAGACTCACCACTTACGTTCCATTCGTTTCCGGATGATTACGGCGGCGAGGTTCATAATCAGGAGAAATCCGAGCAATACGATGATAGCTGCGGAGGTGCGCTCAGCAAATGCGCGCTCGGGACTGTCGGCCCAGAGATAGATCTGCACGGGCAATGCCGTCGCCGGATCGGTGAAGCCACCGGGTACATCCACGATAAATGCGACCATGCCGATCATGAGCAGCGGCGCCGACTCGCCCAGTGCCCGGCTCATTCCGATGATTGCGCCGGTCAGCATACCGGGCATCGCCAGCGGCAGCACATGGTGCATGACAACCTGCGTCTGGGAGGCGCCAAGTCCGAGTGCCGCCTCGCGAATGGACGGCGGTACCGCCTTGATCGCGGCGCGCGACGCGATAATGATGACCGGCAACGTCAGCAGCGTGAGCACCAGTCCGCCGACCAGCGGTGCCGAACGCGGCAACGCCATGTAATTGATAAACACGGCGAGACCCAGCAGACCAAACACGATGGACGGTACGGCCGCAAGGTTGTTGATGTTGACTTCAATCAGGTCGGACCAGCGGTTGCGCGGCGCGAACTCTTCAAGATAGATAGCCGCAGCAACGCCAATCGGGAAACTCAGCGCGAGCGTTACCAGCAACATGTAAAACGAGCCCATCATCGCGCCTTTGATGCCCGCCAATTCCGGCTCGCGCGAATCGCCATTTGAGAACAGCGCAGAATTGAATCGCATCTCGACGCGATCTGAATTCCGCAATGTGTCGACCCAGGCAATCTGCTTGTCCGACAGGGTTCGCAACGACTCGTCAAGCGTCGCGTCTATGTTGCCCTTCATCAGCATGTCGACATTCGATGATGCCGGGACCCAGAGCGTCAGCGTCGTGCCGACCAGCGACGGATCCGCCAACACCATGTCGCGCACCTGGTAGCCCGCGCCGGCACTGACAAGCCGATTCGACGCGCGTCGGTCCGAGCGTCCGGACACGCCGCCAATCGCATCGCGCAATGCCGTTCGCACAAGCCCGTCGAAATCGGCGTATTGGAGGTCGAGCTCGCCGCCCGGCGCGAGAACTTCTTCGGATAATTCAATGTCGAGTTTGAGAAACGTCTGCTCGAATGCTGACGCACCTTTGCCGATCAACGTCCAGAAGAACACGCCAAGAAACAGCACGCCTACCGCCGTCGCGACCATACCCGTAAATTGAAACAGGAATTCCTTGCGGCGCCGTCGCGCAAGGCCAGCGGCTACTTTTTCAAGATTCGTCATGCCGGCCACCTAGTCATATTGCTCGCGATACTTGCGAACGACGTGCAGGCCGATCACATTGAGGATCAGCGTAACGACAAACAGCATCAGGCCCAGTGCGAAGGCCGCCAGTGTCTTGGCGCTGTCAAACTCCTGGTCACCGACCAATAGCGTAACGATTTGCACGGTGACGGTTGTCACCGCCTCAAACGGATTCGCCGTGAGATTGGCGGCCAGTCCGGCAGCCATCACCACGATCATGGTCTCGCCGATCGCACGCGAAACTGCGAGCAGTATGCCGCCGACAATACC
>JBCAZN010000403.1:0-2854 GCA_038533035.1 Pseudomonadota bacterium | reverse complement strand
ATTAACTATAAAATTAGAACCACTAGTAGGAGAGTTAACCAAAAGAGGGGAGTTCGCCATGTCTTCATCACCCGATTACGCAGACGGATTGACGTTGTCGATGCCGGTCGCCGACCTGGACGCGTCGATAGCCTGGTACGAGCGCGTGCTGGGATTCTCGCTGATCTACAAAATGGACGATCTTGGCTGGTGCGAAATGAAATCGCCGGTTGCGGACGTCAATGTCGGCCTCAGTGCCGTTGAGACGCCGAATCCTGGCGGCGCGACGCCTACCTTCGGGGTCAAAGACGTCGCGGCTGAAAAAGCTAAACTTGAAGCAGCAGGCGTTCGAATCGACGGTGATATCATGACGATCGAAGGCATGGTCAGTCTCGTAACGTTCTATGACCCGGACGACAATTCGCTGATGTTTTTCCAGGACCTCAGCTAGCTACCCGGACAACGGTGGACACTATGAAATCAGCTCTCCTGGCCGCAATGCTCGTGACTTTCTCGGGACTTGCAGAGGCCCAGTCTGCCCGCACCGAACACACATTCCGACTCGACGACCCGGATGCACGCCCGGCGGCAACGCTTGCGGATGCTTCGTGGCTGGTGGGGTCGTGGTCCGGGCCCGCCTTCGGCGCAATGGCCGAAGAAGTCTGGAATCCACCGTCCGCGGGTTCCATGGTCGGCATGTTCAAGGTGTACAAGGAAGACACCGTCCTCTTCTACGAGCTCATCATCATGGTCGAAGAGCAAGGCTCGCTGGCGATCAAGGTGAAGCACTTCAATGCCGACTTCACGGCCTGGGAATCGAAGGAGGATTACGTCACGTTTCGTCTCGTCGAAGTCGCAGAGGACGCGCTGCACTTTTCGGGCCTGAGCTTTTATCGAATCACCGACGATGAGCTGCATGTATATATCGCGCTAAACAGCAACGGCGAAACCTCCGAGCACAAACTGATTTACCTGCGCACCGACGCCTAGCGGGGTTTGCTAAGATGAGTGCACGGTGAACCCGTGCGCTCCTATGTCCAATAACAATAACGACAACGATCAGGACCAGCCCTTTTGGCGCAAAGACCTTGTTTACACGGTCTTTCTGTTCGCTGCGGCGCTAGTAGCGACGTTCTATGCCGTGCGCGATGCCGGCGTCCTTGCCGGGCAATACGACTGGCAGATGGCCGCATTTTTCGTCGCATTTGGCCTGTTTACGATTGCTACCGGTTTTCCACACCCGCGTTTCGGCCATGTGTCATTCGATCGAGTGGCACAGGTCTCCAGCATTCTCGTTCTTGGCCCTGTTGATGCCGCATGGATTAACGGTATTGCGTCGTTTCTCTACCCCTGGCACCGGCTCGCCAATGGCATCCCGTTTCGTACCGTTCTCATCGCAGCACTGAACAACGCCGGGCTCATGATGCTCGTTGTTCTGCTTTGCGGCCTGTTGTACCAGCAGCTGGGTGGACCTGTGCCGCTGCGTTTTCTCGACTTCAAGTCTGGTGGGCTGTTGCTACTGCTCATGCTGAGCATGCAGTTCGTCAACGACCTCGGGATGATGGCAATCCTGTACCTGCGTGGCATGGATCCGCGCACGCTCTTCAATTCCTTCACGACGGCCATCGAATCCTTTTCAGTGCTGATCGCGATCGTCGTTGCCGTAGCGATCACAACGGCGCCGACAATTTATGTCGTACTTCTTTTGGTGGTTTTGTCGGTCGGCATGCTCGTGATCAAGCAGTACGCATTGATGCGGCAGCAGCTCGAACGGCTCGTCGACGATCGTACCGAGGAGCTGCGCGTGCAGGCCATTGAGTTCGAGCGACAGGCGACCCATGACAAGCTCACCGGGCTGCCGAACCGCCGTTATGCTGACGACTACCTGGAACGAGCATTGGAGCTCGCGATGCGCAGCGGTGAAAAGATGACGGTGGCTTTGGGTGACATCGATCACTTCAAGCAGATCAACGACGGTTACTCGCACGCGGTCGGCGATGATGTGTTGCGCCGAGTTGCACACTTGTTAAGTGACCGTTGTCGAAAAACCGACATCGTCGCGCGCTACGGCGGCGAGGAGTTCCTGTTGTGTTTCCCCGATACGGACTCCGCGTTCGCCGAGCAGGTCTGCAACCAGATCCGGCTGGCCGTGCAAAATACGGATTGGCAACGAACCAGCCAGGAAACAGGCGAGTCGCTAGCTGTCACGATCAGTTTCGGCATCGCCGAGTCGCATGAAGACACACGAATAACGACGCTCCTGCGCGACGCCGATGCGCGTCTCTACGAGGCGAAAAAGTCAGGCCGAAACAGGGTCATCGCATAATGAAAAGAACATTGCGCCAGTGGGTTGTGATGGCTGTCTTGAGTTTTTCGGGCGGCGTCGTTTTCATTTTGCCGTTTCTGCAGGAGGTCTACTACGAGCCGCTGACTGAAGCGCTCGGCATTAACAACACCGAAGTCGGTGCATTGATGAGCGTGTTCGGCATTACCTCGATGATCGCTTATCTGCCCGGAGGCTGGCTCGCGGATCGGGTATCGCCGCGCTGGCTGATTTCGCTCTCGCTGATCGCAACAGGCCTCGGCGGGCTGTATTTCGCGACGTTTCCACCCTACAGGATCTCGCTCGCTATCCACGCGGTCTGGGGGGTGACGATCGCACTGCTGTTTTGGGGTGCAATGATTCGGGCGACGCGGGAGTGGGGTGGCAAGGACGACCCGGGCAAGGCGTTCGGAATTCTTGAAACCGGCCGCGGCATTGGCGAGATCGTTGGCTACCTCGGGCTGGGTGTGGTGTTCGTTTGGCTCGGCGGGCAGATATTCGCGTTTTCGACCGTCGTTATCATCATGTCAGCGATGTTGATCGTGCTCGGCG
>JBCAZN010000402.1:0-2868 GCA_038533035.1 Pseudomonadota bacterium | reverse complement strand
GATTCGCTGCAGATGCCGCAGCATCTTGATCCCGAAGCCGAATACAGTCGCACCGAGCTGCTGCGCCTGATCCAGGTGGCGCTGGATCGACTGCCGCCTAAGTACGGCGACGTGCTGGAGTGGAAATACGTCGAGGGCTACTCGGTGAAAGAGATTTCGGCACGCCTGCGACTGGGGGATGAAGCCACCCAGTCGTTGATTGCACGCGCCAAGCGCGCGTTCGCCGATGTGTATTCAACGTTGTCGGCTGCGGTGCCGGCGCGACAGGAGCTGGTCGATTCATGAGCGATATTCCCGACGACAAACTGGAAACATTGCTGCGACACGCGGCGCCCCGAGCGGCGCCTGACGCCGCCGAGGTGGCGCAAGCGCGAGCGGCTGTGCACGCTGACTGGCGCGCGGCAACCCGCCGCTCGGGCGGCAGGCGGGCGGCCGTAAAGTTCGCACTCGCCGCGTCCGTGCTCCTCGTCGTAGCGGCCGGGGTCTTTGGTGTGCGCACCGTCACATTCGAAGCCCCGATGGTGGCGGCCATCGACCGAAGTTTCGGATCCATTCATATACTGGGGCGCGGGTCGTCGCTTGCAGCGACTGACGATCTCCAGCACCTCACCCAGGGGCAAACGATATTAACGGGCGATAGTTCCGGACTCGCGCTGGCATGGTCATCCGGCGGATCGCTGCGTATTGACGAAAATTCCGAGATCGAACTGGCTGGCCCGTCCGACATTATTCTGCACCGGGGCCGCATCTATTTCGATTCGACACCCGCGGCAGCGATTGCCGGGCACTCGACGTCTGCTTCTGGCGCCCTGCGGGTCGAGACGGAGTACGGCAGTGTCACGCATGTCGGCACGCAGTACATGGTCGCAGTTGAAGAGAGGAAACTGTCGATCACAGTACGGGAGGGCGTTGTCGAAGTGGATGGCCGGTACTACGACGAAACAGTGGTGCGCGGTAAGCAGGCCGAGTTCGACGGGCGCAGGCGGCCGGTCGTACTCGACGTCAACACGTACGGCCAGGCGTGGAACTGGGTATCCAATACCTCCCCGCCGGCCGTCATCGATGGTCGCTCGATTAACGAGTTCCTGGAGTGGGTGAGCCGTGAACTCGGATACCAGGTCGAGTACGCGACAGACGCGGTACGCAACAAGGCCGTTATTGATTCGCTTCGAGGGCTCGAGAACGTGAGTTTGCCGCCGACGCAGGCGCTGCAAACCGGCATGTCGCTGACCGGGTTCAGCTGGTACGTGGATGGGGGAGTAATTTACGTCGAGGATACGGAATAACCTGCAGCGCTTTTTGCTCGCGCTGTTGTTGATCTCATCTGCCGCCGCGGCAGACGACGCTGTGCGTGCGTCTTTTGCAGGACGGCCTGTCGGTGACGTCATCGACGGCTTTCGCGCGGAAGGATATCCCTTCGCTTACAGCACGACACTCGTCACTCCGGAGCTCGTGGTGCAGGCCGAGCCGACGCCGGGCGATGCGGTAGATATCGTGGTGCAGATCCTCGCACCGCACGGCTTAACCGTTCGCACCGAGGCGGGCGTGCACCTGGTTATCCCGATGCCCCTGGAAAGCGAAGACGCCATCGCCGAAGAGGTGGCCGACGCGTCGACCGAACCGCCAACGATCGACAACCTCATCGTATCCGCCAGTCGTTACGCGATTTCCCGCGACATCGGGACATCACGATTCGCGCTCGATCAACGCAGCATCCACAACATGCCGGACATAGGTGAGGACCCGATTCGTGTGACCCATCGCCTGCCGGGTGCCGCCGCGAGTGGCGCCTCGGCGATCGCCCATTTTCGCGGCGGTGAGAAAGGCGAGATTGGCATCATGCTGAATGGCCAGTGGCTGTTCGATCCGTTTCACATCCGTGATTTTCAAAACGTATTCAGCGCGGTCGATGCACGCGCAATCGACGGCGTTGAAGTATTCACCGGCGGTTTTCCCGTTCGCTATGGTGACCGCATGAGCGGCATGGTGCTCATGGACTCACTGGCGACGGACGACTCCCGCCATTCGGAGATCGGCATCAGCGTGTTTAACACGTCATTCCTGACAACCGGAACCGAGGGGAAATCCAAGTGGTTGTTTTCCGCCCGGCGCGGCAATCTCGACCTCGTTATCGACCCCAGGTTTGGTGAACCGTCGTACTTTGACGTGTTTGGCGAGTTCGCTTACGCATTGTCGCCCCGGGCGACGATTTCGCTAAACGGGTTGTATGCCGACGATACGGTCGATCTTGTGCTGGAAGCCGAGCCGACCGAACGCGACCAGATCAGTAGCGACACGCGCAATGCGCAGTTTTGGCTGCGCCTCGATAATCACTGGTCCGAGGCGTTGTCGAGCACGACGGTCCTGTCGGCGACGAACTACGCAAACCGCCGCACTGGCTTCGCCAACGATCGCGAGAAGATGGTCGCGAGCGTCGTCGATCATCGCGAAGTGCGGCAAATCGGATTTCGCCAGGACTGGCGCTGGAACGCATCAGATTCACACCTGACGCAGTGGGGCATAACGGTGGTCAGCGGTGACGCGGAGTTCAATTATGCCGGCGACGCTGAATATTTCGGTCTGCAGGCTCTGTACGAAAATCAACCTCCCGTTGTGTTGCGTCGTGTAACAGCAAACCCGAAGGGCGGCAGCTACGCGCTATATTTTTCCGACCGCTGGAAGCTGAGTGATCAGGCGATTCTCGAGTGGGGGTTACGCTGGGACGACCAGACTTATACCGATGTCAGCTCGGATGCGCAGCTGAGTCCCCGAATCAATGTGCTGTACCACCCGACTGACAAGGTCGAGTTTCGCTTCAGCGCGGGCCGATACTTTCAGTCGGGTGGTACAGCACATTGATTCGGGGAC
>JBCAZN010000401.1:0-2869 GCA_038533035.1 Pseudomonadota bacterium | reverse complement strand
CGGAAGGCTGTATTCAGCCGACATTTCAGGGGCCCTGTACCACCATGTGCAACGTTCCTGAAAAATCAACAACGTAGACCTCGCCGTTCTGATCCTGGCCAAAGCTGACAATCGACAAACCGGAGGCATCCATCTCCTCGGCAACGGTGCCAATCGGGCTGTCTTCCGGTACCGCATAGATTTGTCCCGTGATGAAATCGCCAAACACATACCAGCCGACAAGATCCGGAATCAGCGTACCGCGATAGACGTAGCCACCCGTCACCGAGCCGCCCGAGCCGCGCGGATATTCCGTGATCGGATCCGTGAAGTTGGTCCCGCAGCCTGTCGAAGGACTGAAACAGTTGGCGCCCTCGCGGACATTCCAGCCGTAATTACCGCCGAGCTCCACGACGTCAATTTCTTCCCAGCTGCCCTGCCCGACGTCACCCGCCCAAAGCTTGCCCGTGACGGTGTCGAAACTGAATCGCCACGGATTCCTGAACCCCCATGCAAAAATTTCGGGACACGATGCCGCACCGCTGCCCGATGTGCACAGGCCGTTCCCCGCGAACGGATTGTCGGGCGGGATGACGAACGGTGAACCGGAATCCACGTCGATACGTACGATGGTGCCTGGCAGTGTCATCGTATTCTGGCCGTTCTGCTGCGGGTCGCCGCTACCGCCGCCGTCACCGAAGGCGACGTACAAAAAGCCATCGGGTCCGAACGCGATATCGCCGCCATTGTGATTCGTAGCGAACTGCTCAACCGTAAACAGCGGCATTTCGGTGCCGGCGTCGAGGGTCAAGCCACCGTCCGCGGTACTGAACCGCGACACATACGACACCAGCGGCGCACTGGCCCGCGTGTAGGAAACATAGGCATAGGGCGTGGCCGGAAAATTCGGGTGAAACGCGAGGCCCAGCAACCCACCCTCACCTGTCGGCGTGACCACGGCCGTGATATCCAGGAAATCCGTCGCGCTGTTTGCGTTCGGGTCGTTCGCAAAGGTACGGATGACGCCGCCCTTCTGCACAACGAACCAGCGGGAATTGTCGCCGGGCGCCTGGCGCAGTGCGACCGGCGAGGTGAACGACACGCCGGTGAACGCCGCCTGCGTTGTGATCGAGGGTATTGTCGGTGCGGGCGGCGGGACGATCGGCGGCACGCCCGGATTACCGCCACCGCTGCCGCCACCGCACGCAGTGAGAACAATCAGCATCAAAATACTGGTCAGCCACTGAGCCCAACGCATAGTCCGTCTCCCAAAGCGAAGTCCGGTTAGCTTAGGCGCTAGCGAGCATGCTGTCACGACGTCGCAACACGGCGACAACTGTCGATTTTTGGCGCTTTTTCGACGCAAATCACAAACGTGTCGAGCGCATCGACTTATACTCCGGACATGTCGAAATTTTTAATAAAAATCGACATGTCTGTGGAATGTGTCGATAGCATCGACCAAACCTCTCAATGTGTCGATTTATTGCCAATTTTTCGACATATCGTCTCAACGTGTCGAGCACATCGACATGGCCGCCGGAGCATTTAAGTGACTGATTTTAATCCGGAACTCCCGTTTAATGACCTGCCCGAGCTGCCGCCACCCGCCGCGGTGATTGAAACTACCGAAATCCTGAAGCGCTGTATCAATGCCCGGGTTTCGCTGGCCGAACTCAAACAGGCCGCTGAGTTGATTCCGAATTCCGCCGTTCTCGTCAATGCCCTGCCACTCCTCGAGGCGCGCGCGAGCTCCGAGATCGAGAATATCGTCACAACGACCGACAAGTTGTTCGAATACGCCGATATCGCCGAGGACAAAGCGGACGCCGCGACCAAGGAGGCGCTGCGTTATCGCAGCGCGCTCTACGAGGGCACGAAGATGGTCCAGCGCGGCATGCTAACCACCGATATGGCGATACAAATTTGCAGCACTGTCAAAGGGATGGAGCTGGATATTCGAGCAGAACCTGGCACGACCCTGAAAAGCCGCATTACGGGCAAGGTCATCTATACGCCACCGGTCGGCCAGCGTGAGCTGATTCGCCTGCTCGATAACTGGGCCGACTTCATGCAGCGTCACACCGAGATTGATCCGCTCGTCCGCCTCGCGATCCAGCACTACCAGTTCGAGGCCATTCACCCGTTCGCCGACGGCAATGGCCGAACCGGTCGCATCCTGAATAGCCTGTTCCTGGTCGAACACGGTCTGCTCGACTCGCCGATTCTGTACCTGAGTCGCTACATCATCCAGCACAAGGCGGCCTACTACCGACTCCTGCTGAAAGTGACCGAAGAGCAGGACTGGCGGTCCTGGATCCTGTTTGTGCTCGATGGCGTCGAAGAAACCTGCAACTGGACCACGGACAAGATCAAATCGATTCGCGAACTGATGCAGCACACGGCTGAGTATGTGCAGATGTGCCTGCCGAAAGTGTATTCGTGGGAGCTGGTTGAGCTGCTGTTCAAACAGCCATATTGCCGCATTGGCAATCTCGTCGAGGCCGATATTGCAAAACGACAAACGGCCTCGGTTTATCTCAAACAGCTGTGCCAGATCGGAGTATTGCGGGAGATAAAATCCGGACGCGAGAACCTCTTCGTGCATCCCAAGTACATCGAGCTCCTGACCGGCGAGGAAAATGTCTGGGTTTACTACGCAGGATCGGAAACGGACGATGTCGACGGCAGCTTCGCGGAAGAGGCGTTGTAAGGCGTCGTGGAGCGAAGGTTCCGGCAAATCTCACCGGCCGTCTGACTCAGGGGACGACCTCGAGCTCTGGATTCGCAATGACGGACACCGGCAGCTTAGGATCTTTCACCTGTACGTTGAGCAGCGTTCGATCCTGCGCCAGCGTCATCAGGTACGGGTGCCATTCGTCGTCAGCAT
>JBCAZN010000400.1:0-2874 GCA_038533035.1 Pseudomonadota bacterium | reverse complement strand
CGGGCGAAGACGTCAACAGCGGCGTATACACGTTTATGGGCGTATTGCTGACATTGCGGCCGCCGGCATTGGGTGGCGAACCGGAGCGAGCCCGCGATTATTTTGAGAAAGCCATCGAGCTTTCCGACGGCAAGGATCTGGGCGTGAAGGTGGAATACGCAAAGGGTTACGCCAAGCTCCTGTATGAGCGTGAATTGCATGATCGCCTGCTGAATGAAGTGCTGGCGGCGGATCCCAACCAGGATGGCTTCGTGCTGACCAATGTGATGGCCCAGGAAGAGGCGCTGGCGTTGCTCGCTGAAGCGGATGACTACTTCTGACGGATGCTGAATATCGGGCAGGACACAGGATGTCCCGGGCCCACAAAGGAACAATCATGAAGAAAATTCTTCTCTCAATTCTTGTGCTTGCGTTCAGTGCGCAGGCTTCGGCTGTGACGCTAAAGATTGCGACGGTCACGCCCGAGGGCTCGCAGTGGATGAAGGACATGCGTGCGAGTGCCGACGAGATCAAAGAGCGCACTCAGGGTCGTGTACAGATCAAGTATTACGGCGGCGGCGTAATGGGTAACGACCAGAAAGTGCTGAATCGCATTCGCCTGGGTTCGCTGCAGGGCGGCGCATTCACCCCGACATCGCTCGTAAAACAGTACCCGGACCTGAACCTGTATGGTCTGCCGCTTGTTTTCAATTCGCAGGAAGAAGCGGAGTACGTGCGCAGCCGCCTGGATGCGAAACTCGAAGCGGGGCTTGAAGAGGCCGGGTTCGTGAACTTTGGCTTCGCCTACGGTGGTTTCGCGTTGTTGATGTCAAACACACCGATTACGACGTTTGATGACATGCGCGGCAAGAAAGTCTGGGTACCGGAGGGCGATGGCATCAGCGCCGAGTCCATGAAAGCGCTCGGTCTGTCACCGGTATCGCTGCCGATGACCGACGTGCTGACGGGATTGCAGACTGGCCTGATCGACATTGTTGCCATGTCGCCGGTCGGTGCCCTGGTGCTGCAATGGCATACCAAGGTGAAATACGTTAACGAATTTCCGCTCGTTTACACGATGGGCTTCATGGCAGTGGACAAAAAGTCCTTCAACCGGATCAGCGAGGCTGACCAGGCAATCGTGCGCGAAGTCATGCGCAAGACCTACAAAAACTTCAACAAGGTCAATACCGTCGATAACGCCGGCGCCTACGAGGCCTTGCTGAATGCCGGCATCGAGCGCGTACCGTTTGGCCAGTCCGAGTTTGACGAGATTCGTGAGGTGCTGCGCGCCTCCAACGAATCACTGGGTGCGGACGGGCACTTCTCAATGGCGATGTACAGGGAAATGATGGGGTATATTGGCGAGTATCGCCAAGAGAACGCCAATTGAAAAAAGTCGTTGCGAAGCTCGACCACGCCGGTCGGCTCGCTGAAAACTCCTTACTCGTCGTGCTGCTGGGCACGATGATCCTGCTGTCGGTTTCGCAAATCGCGAACCGCCAGTTCTTCGGTGGCAGCATTAACCTGACCTGGGCCGATGAACTGATCAAACTCATTGTCTTGTGGCTGGCGATGGTGGGCTCGATCGCCGCGGCGCGTGACGGCAAGCACATTCGTATTGACCTGATTTCGCATCTTGTCGCCGACCCGGTCGTGCGCTGGAGCAGAGTGGTTGTCGACCTGTTCGCCGCCGCTGTCTGTGGTTTCATTGGCTACCAGGCCTGGAAGCTCATCATGCTCGAGCGCGAGTGGGGCGACCTCGGACCGGTCGATGTCCCGATCTGGATCGTGCACGCCATCGTTCCGGCCGCCTTCTTCCTGATTTCATTCCGTTTCGTTGTGGATTCGGGCAAGCGCGTCTTCATGCCGGAGGACAAAACGGCATGATGGTGTCCTTCCTGTTATTGATCCTGGCGGTTCTTGGAGCGCCGCTGTTCGCCATTATCGCGACAAGTGCAATGGTCGGTTTCCACTCAATGGAAACCGAACAAATGACGATTGCGCTGGAATTGCTGAGCATCGCGGATATGCCGATTCTTATCGCCATTCCGTTGTTTACGTTTGCGGGCTACCTGCTCAGCGAAAGTCAGGCGCCGAGTCGACTGGTCAGGCTGACCGGTGCGATGTTCGGCTGGATGCCGGGTGGCCTGGCGCTGGTTTGCCTCGCGGCCTGTGCATTTTTCACAGCGTTTACCGGTGCCTCCGGCGTCACGATTATCGCGCTGGGCGCCATTCTTTATCCCGCGCTCAAGCAGGACGGCTACAGCGACCGTTTCAATCTGGGCCTCGTCACCTCGTCGGGCAGTCTTGGCCTGTTATTTGCGCCATCGTTGCCGTTGATTCTATACGGCGTTGTCGCCGAGGTGCCGATCGACAGCCTGTTCAAGGCCGGCATTTTGCCGGGCATCGTCATGCTGATCATGCTCGGCGGCTACAGCATCTGGGTGAACCGCGGCAATCGCAAACCATTGAGCACATTTTCGCTGCGCGAGGTCGGATCGGCTTTGCGGGAGGCAATCTGGGAGCTGCCTCTACCGATCGTGGTGCTTGGCGGCATCTACTCCGGTTTTTTTGCCGTATCCGAAGCCGCTGCAATTACAGCGCTGTACGTGTTTATTGCTGAAGTTCTCATAAACCGGGAAATTCCGCTGCGCGAGCTGCCGCGCGTCATTCGCGAATCAATGGTCCTGGTTGGCGGGATCCTGATGATCCTTGGCGTCTCGCTGGCATCGACGTATTACATGATCGACGCCGAAGTCCCGCAGAAACTGCTGGCGTACGTCGCAGACCTCGTCAGTTCGCCGATATCATTCCTGATTCTGCTGCTTGTCTTCCTGCTGGTGCTTGGCGCGATCCTCGACATCTTTTCTGCCATTGTGCTGGTCGTGCCGC
>JBCAZN010000399.1:0-2878 GCA_038533035.1 Pseudomonadota bacterium | reverse complement strand
ATGTCATGGCCGTACGCAGTCGCCACATTCTTGCGAGTTCAAACAAGGTGATGCTGTGGTCGGGATTGCTGACCGCGGCAACATTAAACATGGTCAGTCGGCGTACGCTTGGCGCATTCTTTGAACGCGCGTTGTTTTATGATCCTCGACTAAAGCCGCCCTGTTACAACGCGACCGGCTTCCCCATGCAGGCAACCGAGCTCAATGCTGCAAATCTTGCCGATGTCGTCGTTGCAACCGGATCGATTCCGCTCGTTTTGGACGGGGTGCGCGATATCGCCGGCGCGAAGCCGGGCACGTATCGAGACGGCGGCGTCATCGACTACCATCTGGATCTGCCGCAAAGTGATGGCGAGCGGTATACCCTGTATCCGCATTTCTTCGATCGCATCGTACCGGGCTGGTTCGACAAAAACCTTGGCTGGCGACGTCCGGACCCGCAACATGTGAGCAATACGATTCTTGTCAGCCCGTCTGCCGAGTTTGTTGCAACGTTGCCGAACGGCAAGATTCCGGATCGCACGGACTTCGTCAATTTCGAGCCGCGCGAACGTGTGCGAATCTGGCGCGCGACCATCGCAGCTTGCCAGCGTATGGCCGATGAGTTTGCAAATCTGGTTGAGAACGACCGGTTGGCGAAATACGTCGAACCGTTGTAGCGGGGCGGCTCGTCCTCAGGCAGCAACGCAGCGATTGACGAGGTCGTTACGAATGGCGTCAACGTCTTCATTCATCAGGTAGTCGCTGTTGTCTTTCCAGCCGCTGATCATTGCAATTGTCCGCTCATTGACGAGCAGGTGATCGTCGCCGGACTGTTCACCAATATCCCAACCCGGAACCGCAATCACGGAGCGCACACGGATGTTGCTGCCGGCAGTGTTGCTGAATTCTTTCTGCAGTTGCCGCGTGCGTGCAGCGATGTTCACGATCGAAACCGATGGACGACCATTCGCGAACTGGATTTCATTGTCCCGACGCCGTGCGTGTGATCGCTTGCGTGAGCGTGCGGCGATGACATTGACGGCGTAAATGCCGCTTTGTCCAACCAGAACATGGTCAACGATGCCGGTTGCCGTCGGAACGTCGTGGAAGATTCGTGCAAATCCTGCCGGTAGTTGTTGCAACTGGTGCCCAATCGCAATGTTGGCGTCGCGACTGAACTTGACCCTGCGCCGCTGCGATATCGTCATACCCAGGCGATAGGCAGCGTAACCGCCCGCGAGGCCAAGGAATCCCAGCTGCAAATAGAGCTGCCAGGAGGGATAACCGGAGAATAGCGCGCCGGCATCGAGTATCCACGCCGCCACAAACAAAACGGCGAAGACCAGTGCACCGCCCAGATAGGCCGTTTGCTTGCCATTAAGGAGATCGAGCTCGTCGCGAAACCGCTGTGCGGCTTCGTGCAGGATCCGGTCGGAGAAGCTGGAGGTCGAATTCGAGGCGCGCGTAGCGGCAAACCACGTTCGTGCGACTAAAACGAAAACAATTGTGCTCGTCAGCGCGACCGTTGCGGCGCCACTAATTGCCTCTAGCTCCATGCGAGCAGTTCCGGAAATGATTGGGTCGTCTGAGCGTAGCGGTCACTGCGGCGCGGCACTGTGACACAGGTCACATTGGCCGGGGCAATTCCGTGCCTGATTCCCGATTTTAAGGCCCGGTTCAGCCAGTACAGATTATCTATGGGAGCATTAATGCTGCACGTGTTACGTGACGACCTACTGGGAGAGTGCCATGAACAGTAAGATTCGAATTTTAGCGCCGGTCCTGTCGCTGCTGTTTCTCAGCGGCTGCGCGACGATGAGCGGCGATGAATGTATGACGAGTGACTGGCGCGCGATCGGCTATGAGGACGGTCTGCAAGGCTACACAGGTGATCGCATCGGCCAGCATCGCAAGGCATGCGCAAAACATGGCGTTACACCGGACCTTACGGCCTACACTGCGGGGCGCGAACAGGGTCTCAGCGAGTATTGCCAGCCGAGCCGGGGCTTTCATGTTGGTGCAAACGGTGGCAGCTACTACGGCGTTTGCGCGGCGCATTACGAAGCTGATTTTGTTGACGCCTACAATGCCGGTCGCCACCTTTACATTCTGAGAAGCAACGTCAATCGAGCAAACTCCGCAATATCATCAAAAGAACGCGAGATTGACCGGATCGACCAGTCGATCGTTGACACGGAGGTCGCATTGATCGCCGATGAGACGACGGCTGACGAACGCTTGGTACTACTTCTCGATCTCAAGAACCTGGCTGAGCGCAAAGGCGAGTTGGAAGCCCAGATTCGAGAGCTGTACGACGATCGTGCGCGCTATCGGGCCGAGCTAGAGAACTACCAGGTTATCGTCGCCGACATGGGCTACTAGGCGGGGTTCTTAGCCAAACCTGTCATCATCCAGATCGCCGCTCTTGCGGCGATCAATCCTTTCGCGGCGCTCTCTTTGATGGGAGCCTGTTCCGTCACTCGCGTAGTGCTTGGCGCCGAACGGACTGCGGCGGTCGCGACCGGATCTTCGGTCATCGTGATGTGCGAACCCGCAACGACATTCCAGCGCGTCGCATTCCGGTAGCGGCAGACGCGGCGCCGCCGTCGCGAGAAAACGGCGGCCGGTCATGGCTTTCGCCGCGTTGCAGGCATTCTCCGAATACTTGATTGAAACGGCGTGAAACGCAGATTTGTTTGATTGCTTCGTCGAAGCGGAGCTGGTCGCAGTATCCTGCTTGTTACTTCGTATTCTAACGATCAGCCAGGCGACGGCGAGGAGCAATAAAACGCCGAGCAATAGCTCCTGCATTTGTGCCTCCTCAAAATCGCAACTTCAAGACGGTTACTTTAGTCACTTTCATAGCAGTTCGTCTACCACGATCTCGGCCAGATGG
>JBCAZN010000398.1:0-2884 GCA_038533035.1 Pseudomonadota bacterium | reverse complement strand
ACAACACAAGTGTTTTACAGGTGTTTTACGTTAATATTCCGGTCGGCCCCAGCGGCAGCGAGTTCGGCGGAATCGATACCGGGCTTGCCGGCCGCTACCTGTCAACGGGCGCCGGCGTGTTCGCGCAGCTGGCCTGGTACTTCTGACTCGCGTCGCAGCGCGGCGAAAAAGCCAACGATATCCGGGGTTTCTACTACGTAACAAAACGGAAACATTAACGTAAAACACCTGTAAAACACTTGTGTTGTCGTGTCTCCTCGTCAAAAGACAGGAACAGGGAAATGCCGTTGGCTTCCATTCTCGTAGTTGACAGCGATGCTGCCGCGCGAACACAGATCACCAGCGGGCTCCGCGAGCTGGGACACGACGTCAGCGAAACCACGAACGCGGGTTCAGCGCTGGCTGCAGTGCGTTCCCGCCGCCCCGACCTGATGGTGTGCGACTGTGCGCTCCCGGATCTCGAAGGGGTCGAATTGCTCAGCGACGTGCGTCGGAGTGATGAGTTGCGTGCAATGCGCGTGCTTATGACATCGGATCGAGACGAGGCCAACGACATCGTCCTGGCTCTGGAGTCAGGTGCTGACGATTTCGTCGGAAAGCCCATAAATATGCCGGAATTTATCGCCCGGGTTGACGCCTGCCTGCGGCGACCGGCCAATATCTATCGATCGCGCACGATCAGTGCGGGCGGCATCACGGTCGATAATGTCGGACATCGCGTGACAGCTGACGGTGCCAATATAACGCTGGCGCCGAGAGAATACCGATTGCTCCTGTTTCTGATCAGTAACCAGGATCGTGTATTCAGCCGCAAACAATTGCTGGTACACGTCTGGGACAAAGAGGCGTCAGTGGGGCCACGTACTGTCGATGTCCACGTGCGCCGAATTCGTAGCCTCATGGAGCCGTTCGGCTATGACAAGTACTTGCAGACCGTACGTGGCAGCGGCTATCGCTTCTCTTTGTCGGTCTGAGCATCTCGTAACACGTTGTTAATTTGTTTGTCACACGGCTTCCATATTGACACTCCAGACTTGCCGCCTCATTCATCGCGCCACGTGCGCAAAAACTGACTCTTATTTCTGGAGACACGAACAATGAACCGCAAGCAACTGGTCACCGTTGTCATGGCAAGCGCGCTGCTCGCAGCCTGCTCGAGCGGAGATATCAATCTCTCGCCGGCGACAACGGTTGAAAACAGCAATAACACGACCAACAACAACTCCGGCGGTAACGCAAACGACATTTGCGCATCTTACTCAGCTGGCGGCCAGACCGTAGAGGGCACGGCCGACGGTAACGGCAACTGCACGTACTCATCGGCGTTTGTTGGCCCGCAGAACAACCTGACGGTTGATCTTCTGATCCCGGCTCTGCCGAACGGCGGCGCACACATCTTTACGTCAAGCCTTTTTGTTGGCGAAACCTATCGCACGCAGGCTGACCTTGCAGCGGCAGGCATCACCGAGGGTGGTGATGGCCCGACCCTGACGATCGAAGCAGGTGCAACCCTGGCATTCCAGACCAACCAGGACTTCATCATCATCAACCGCGGATCACGCATTCTTGCGGACGGTCGTGCTGATGCGCCGATCACGTTCACGTCTGTTTCTGACATCAACGGCACCGTTGGTCCGGAAGACGTGCAGCAGTGGGGTGGCATGGTGATCAATGGCTTCGGCGTGTCGAACAAGTGCTCGTACGACGGCGTGCGCGGCCAGGCTGGATTCATGCTGACGCCGGGCACCGAGTGCTCGATTGAAGCTGAAGGCTCCGCTGGCGATGATGAGTCTCAGTACGGTGGCGACAACGACGCAGACAGCTCAGGCATCATGCGCTACGTCGTCGTTAAGCACACAGGCGCTGAAGTTGGCAACGGTGACGAACTGAATGGTATTTCGTTCGGCGGCGTAGGTAGCGGCACGGTTGTCGAAAACCTGCAGGTCTATTCAACGTTTGACGACGGCATCGAGATGTTCGGTGGCTCGGTCAACTTCACCAACTTCGTTGGCCTTTACGTACGTGACGACTCCATCGATATCGACGAAGGTTACAACGGCACGATCACCAACGCTCTGGTAATCCAGTCTGCTGGCGACGGTAACCACTGCATCGAGTCAGACGGAATCGGCTCCTACAACGCGGCCGAGACGGCGCGTAACGACGACCTGATCGCGCGCGGCCTGAACAGCGCCCCGACGATCAACAACCTGACCTGCATTATCTCGCCGAACATCAACGGCACGCACGGTGAAGGTGCTGGCTGGCGTCTGCGTGAAGGTATCCACCCGGTCATCAACGACTCGATGATTATTTCGTCGTTTGCTGCCAATGACACGACGGACGGTGACGACAACTACTGCCTGCGTATCGATAACACCGAAACGCAAGACGCAGCAGTTGCTGGTGACCTGCAGTTGAACTCGGTTGTATTTGCTTGCCAGGAGAACGCCAAGGGCAACGCATTCGCGACGTTCGCGAGCGAGCAGGACTTCGCTGAGACGGATGAAGGCAACCAGTTCGCAACAGTCGCTGACGGTACGGCACTGAACCCGACCGCGATGGCGGATGCCGATCTGCAACTACTGGAAGGAACGCAGCCTGTATTTTCGATTGATCACGCAACGTCGCTGATCGACAACGCGGCACCGGCTGCGACGACGGCGCCCACATCCGGAACGTACCTCGGCGGCGTAAGCCTTTCGAATGACTGGATTTCGGGCTGGACCTACGGCATCGAAGACACCAACCGTGGTCAACCTCTTTGGTTCGAATAATGAAACAAATAAATAATAACAATGCCATAGCACTCGCAGCTTTCGCTGCGAGTGTTTTCTGGCTTCCGGCTTACGCGCAGGACAACGAGAACGAGGACGTTACAGTT
>JBCAZN010000397.1:0-2918 GCA_038533035.1 Pseudomonadota bacterium | reverse complement strand
GAATCGAACGTAGCTGCGAATGGAATAGGCCACTCTGTCATGAGGCGTTAGATCGCGAACGAGTTCTTCTCGAGGGCTCATGAATACGTGGAGCTTTTCGATAAGCATTTGGGCTGCGGCCTTCCACATCCCTTCTTTGCTATCAAAGTGATACTTGAGCAGGTTGCGCTGGACATCAGCGCGCAATTCGATGTCACGCACGGTAACGGCGTCAAAGCCGCGCTCCGAAAACTCGAGAATGGCGGTATCCAGAAGTTTCTTCTTCGTCTTCTCGGCGCGTTCCTGCGGGCGGCGCTGGCGGGTTTTCGAAACGGCTACGTCTGTCATGCTATCTCCGGTGGAATCTGTCAGTCGACGAGTCGATTCAGCAGCAGGTCAACCATCATGTCTGCGTGTCGCGTAATGACATCCTCTGCACTTACGTCGACATCAAACAACAACTTCGCCTCGGGTGCATTGGAAAACATGACGGGTATTCCACCGGCGTACAGGTAGTACCAGTGGACAAAATCTTCGTCTTTGAGGCCAAGATCACGCCCCAGCATTTTTCGCAGCTCCTGGGCATTCTTGCGAACATGGTTGTCCAGAACCCAGCGTAGGCGCCAACTGTCCTGTTTACCTTCCTGAATCATGAGTCGATGGAGTTCCGGGTGGGTTGCTGCGTATCGGGAATAACTGCGAATCGTGTAGGCGACGCGTTCGCGAGGCGGTAGATCGCGCATCAATTCCTGCCGCGATGCCATAAACTCGTATAAATCATCGAAGATCTCCTGCGCCGCGACCTTCCAGATCTCATCTTTGCCGCCAAAGTGGTATTTGAGAAGGTTGCGCTGGACTTTGGCCTCGACTTCGATGTCTCGAACGGTGACCGCATTGAAGTCATGCTCGGTGAATTTGCGTTTTGCAACGTCGAGCAACTTTCGCTTGGTGACCTCGGCACGTTCCTGCGGTCGCCGTTTCCGGTCGGATTGTGAGTTCGAAGTCAAGCTATCGGGATCCATTCTCGTCTCCATTGCAACGTCATGTCACAATTTTAGACGGGCTATAGTTAAGAGACTTCAAGTATATATACTTATTTTTTTGGCGTTAACCAAATTTTCGATTCGCCAGATCGCCAAGGAATCGCCGAATCGCAAGATTGACGGCGATGGGGTTTTCTATGTGGCAGAAATGGCTGGCGTCGACAAACTCGACGCGCAGATCAGTAGCGAAGTCAGCTGAATTTGCATACTCCTCTGGATGCTGACCATGATCGTAGCGACCCTGCAGAATCAGCATCGGCATTGTCATATGCTTGAACAGCCTTTCGTGACGATCTTTGAGCTCGAGATCAAAATTGTTTGACTGGAAATAGCAACGCACAGCCTGAGCAACGCCTTCAAACTTGAATTCGTAGTCCAGGCGCCTGAGGGTCGTCGGATTCAGGCCGGACGGCATGACCTTGTTGTAAATAACGTCAATGACATTCTTGTAGGCGAAATTTGCTTCGCCCATTCGCGTGGCAAACATCTCGTGCGGTGGGCGCGGTTCGCCGTGCGGTTCGTTAAATGATTGCTGCATACGAACGTAGCTGAGGATTCGGCCCTTGAGCGATTCAACGGCCGTCATATGATCAGCGATGATCGCGCCCCTGTCGTGTGCGACAACATGGAACTTGTCGACATCCAGCGCATCGAGAAGCTCAGCGGTCTCTGCAGCCATGGCCGAGGCGCTGTAGTCGAGGTCCAGTCGTTTGTCGCTTTGCCCGTAGCCTTTGCAGTCGAGCGCGATGACGTAATAGTCGCGCGAGAGATCGGCGATCTGGTGGTGAAATGCCCACCAGGATTCGGGGAGACCATGCAACATTAGAAGCGGTGTGCTTGCAGGGTCGCCAGCTGTTACGAAATGCCACGTAATGCCGGCGGCGTCGGCGTACCAGTGCGTCGCTGGTGTACCGTCTTCGAGAATCTCGATTTCGCCGTGCAGGTTGGCCGTGTTTGGTGGAGGAGTCGTTGCCGGATAGCGGACGTCGTCGGTCATCTTCGGGCAAACCGTGGCGCGGCCGGTGTGCGAATCAGGCCATATCAAACCCTGAATGGCGTTCAGTAAATGATAGGGCGGTGGCGGCGGCCGCCTGGAGCCCATGAAGAGATAAACAAGGACCAGCGATATCAGGATCAGCAGGAACGTCGTCATCAGTGTTCCTTCAGAGCCCTGCGACAGAGACGAGAGTTGAATTCTCAGCTTTTTGCTGTTCGTGCATGGCCGCACGCATCTCAGTGAGCTTGGGAGGTTCCATCACTTCGTTGCGGAGTTCTTCCCGCGTTCGAAGACCATCGAACCAGCGGCCGAGGTTCGGGTGCATTTCGTGCAGTGGGTATCCCGCGCCTTCGAGACGCAGGCAGTATATGTACCACGCAATATCGACCACCGAGACAGACTCACCCAGCAAATACGGCGCTTCTTCCAGACGGCTTTCGAGTCCGTCAAATGCTCTCTTGAAATTTGCGACTGCTGTGCGGATGCGGGCGTCGGGGACGCCGCCGTGTTCCCGCACCTCGCGGTGAAACTCGAGTTCCTGTTGCTTGTGCGTGTCGACTTCGCCGCCGACCGTGCCCGAGCCGAGGTTCTCGTACTTCTCGTCGAGCTCCGGCGGGCGCGGTGGCACGCCAGGGAAGAAATATCGGAAAGAGATGGCGCGGAGGTCGTGATGCAGAGCATCTTCCTCATTGAGCAGTTTCTGGGCCTCTGCATTCCCTTCCTCGGGAATCAATGGCGGCTCAGGGAATTTCGCTTCGAGGTAGTTGAGTATGTCGTTGCTTTCGATGATGACCTTGCCGTCGTCGACGAGAACCGGGACCAGGCCGCGCGGGTTGATACCCATGTACCACTCTGTGTAGTTCTCGCGTTCCGGCAGGTTGACGTGGTGCGACTCCCAC
>JBCAZN010000396.1:0-2920 GCA_038533035.1 Pseudomonadota bacterium | reverse complement strand
ATCGAATTTCTTTTCGAAAACCGCTCGAGGCGGCCTCGTACATCTCTTTAGGTGTGCTACCTAATTCCGACCGTATGTCTGCCCTCGCTCCAGCTTTGATCAAAGCCGTTGCGACTTGGGTATTCTCTTTTCCGATCGCAATGTGCAGCGGAGTCTCGCCCATGTCGCCGACCGCGTTAACGTCGATGCCCGAGTCTATTAGTAACAACGCCCCAAATGTATCGTTACGCCAAAGCACCACATGCAACGGCGTATCGCCGTCTACGTCCTTACTTTTGAGCGTAACCACCCTCTCGCCAAGGTCGGCTGGATATAGGGTATCGGAGGTAGATTGAAGGACTTCGTCGACGCTACGCTTGTCTGTCGTTTTCTTGCGCATGGTGCCTAACGTTGGCTAACTTTCGGCCAGCTTATGGCGGCATTCTTGCGAAAGCAAGATGGGTGACAGATGCCAATATGAATGTGGATGTAGCTGCCAATAACACACTTTACTCTAGCGCCAGATTTTGGTGCTACGGGCGCGTTATTCGGTAGCGTTTCATTTTTGAGCGCAAGGTGCTCGACGGCACGCCGAGCACAGTGGCGGCTCCCGCTGACCCGGAGATTCTCCAATTCGTCTGCTCGAGCACCTTGACAATATGTGCGCGCTCAACGGAAGCCAGCGCAGATGAATTGTCGTGCTCTGATTCAGCAACGTCGGATTGTGTGTCGTAGCGATGCAAACCTGCAACATCGATTGTGGAGTGGTTGCCGGTAGAAATGACCGCTCTTTCAATTGTGCTTTCCAGTTCCCGCACATTTCCTGGCCAGCTATGATTTTCAAAGTGCCGCAGCACTTGGCTGGAAATCGTATCTATTTTCTTGTCATATCGCGCGGCGTGGCGCTGAATGAAGTACTTCGCGAGCAACGGAATATCGGCCTTACGTTCGCGCAGTGGCGGCAGCGCAATCGGGAATGTGTTAATTCGATAAAACAGGTCTGCACGAAACTCGCCCGCTCGCGTCGCCTGTTTGAGGTCACGATTGGTCGCCGCGATCAGGCGAGCGTCCGCACGCAGCGTCTTGGTTCCTCCAATGCGCTGGAACTCACCGGTCTGCAACACAACCAGCAGCTTTGCTTGCAGTTCCAGCGGCAACTCTCCGAGCTCATCGAGAAACAATGTGCCACCTTTCGCCAACTCGAAGCGTCCCTTCCGCTGTGTATGCGCATCCGTGAAAGCGCCCTTTTCGTGCCCGAACAACTCACTTTCAATCAGGTTTTCAGGCAGCGCCGGGCAGTTGACGCTAATCATCGGGCCGTCGCGGCGTGGACTGAGTTTGTGTATCGCCCTCGCAATCAACTCCTTGCCCGTACCGGTCTCGCCAAGGATTAGTACGGGCACATCTGTCGGCGCAACTTTCTCCACAGCACGCAGACAGCTCTTCAGGGCAGGATCCTCACCGACGATTTCGTCAAAGCCATACGCCATTCGAACTTCGTCGCGTAGATAAATGTTTTCCGCCTGCAGTTGGTCCTTCAGATCTTTGATTTCTGCTACCGCCTGCGAGCGCGCGATTCCGGCAGACAGATGTTCTGCGAGCAGCTTCAGCTCTGCCTCTGTATCGTCACACCAGTCTCGCTGGGTCTTGCTGGCCGAAAACACAATCAGACCTTCAAGCTCTTTGTCAGCAACCAACGGCACGGCAAGTAGCGACTTGATGTCCAGATTTTTAAGGGCTTGGCGATCAGCGGCGGCCGTCGTCGGGAGATTGTCGACAGCTTCGATGTTGACCAGCCCCCTGTCGAGCAACCTTTTGAAGATCCACGGAAAGTCATCGCCGTTCACGACGCTCAGTTCCTGGTTTTTGTCGTCGCAGCCCCAGTGATTCAGCCAGACATCATCGCCATTCCAGCGAATATCAATCGCATCGAGCTGATAGCGCTCAGCAATTTGTGCAAGACAGGAATTCAGGTGCCCTTCGATCTTCCCTGGTGGCGCCATGATCAGGTCAGCCGACAATTTTGCTAACAGATTCTGGAAACTGGCGCGACGGCGGATGTCGTCTTCGTCCTTTCTTCTTGCGGTCATGTCACTAACGGTGCCGGCGATGCGGATCGGTTTGTCGTTATCGTCGAACTCGATTTCGGCGCGTTGATGCACCACACGCTCGACGCCATTTGTACCGATGATGCGATGGTCCGCTTCGAAGGACTTCCGGCCGTCGAAGATGCTTAGCATGATCTGACACACGCCGTCGCGGTCGTCCGGGTTGACCCTTTCCATAAAGCCTTGGTAATTGTGATCGAAGTCATCGGGCGCGACATCCAGCAGTCGATATGCCTCATCGGAAACCCACAGCTTGTCGTTCTGAATGTCGTACTCCCAGTTCGCCACCCGGCCGATGCGCTGCGCCTCAGTCCAGCGCGCATGCAGGACCTCGGCTTCCTTCAGGTGCCGGTTTATCGCGGCTTGTTGCTGAGACCGGCTACGTACCCAGATTGTCGCGAACAGTGAAATCGCCAACGCGTAGCCCAGGTAGGCCCACCACGTCTGCCAGGCCGCCGGATCGATTTTCAGCGCCGCGTCAGTGCTTTCGCGGAAATTCGGGGTGCCTTGCGGTTCTCCAGGCTCCGGCTCATTGAAGATGTATGTTCGCAGATTGGACGATGGGGAGTGGGCTTGCGATCGACTGGTGAAGATCGAAAGGGCGACAACGAGTATCGCGAGAATCAAGTACGGCGCGTGCTTTCCGAGCATGGCAATCCTCACGCTTTGTTTGTTTTTTTATTGTCAGATCACGCGTGTTCTAATTATTGCTCAATCGTACCATTTTTTTCAAGCGGCAACCGTCGGTTACACCGTTTATGACGATGGCGAGACCATATTTGGCGATTTAAATGAGACGGCGATTAGCATCGTAATCAGGATGAAGTGAATTT
>JBCAZN010000395.1:0-2934 GCA_038533035.1 Pseudomonadota bacterium | reverse complement strand
CGCCGTGGTCCCGCAGCAGCTCGATCGGCGGCAGCCGCGTCTCGCGCAGCACGTAGAACGCACCCGGCAGCAGCACGGCCACCGTGCCGGCCGCCGCCAGTGCCGCGACGCCTTCGGCGCTCGTGTATTCGAGGTGGTCGGCGGACAACGCGCCGTGCTCGGCAGCAAGAACAGCGCCGCCGCAATCGCTGAGCTGGTCGGCATGCAGTTTTACGGGTAGTCCCAGTGCTGTTGCCTTCTCGAACAATCGACCTACCTGATCGGTATCGAACGCAATCGATTCGCAGTAGGCATCGACGGCGTCGGCGAGGCCGCGTTCGGCGACCGCCGGCAGCAACTCGTCGCATATCAGGCGGATGTAACTATCGGCATCATTTTTAAATTCGGGCGGAACCGTGTGTGCCGCAAGTAATGTCGTGCGTATCGTCAGCGGCGTTGCTTCGCCAATTCGGCGCGCCGCATCAAGCATTTTCAGTTCGTCAGCGACGGTCAGTCCGTAACCGGATTTGATTTCAATGGTGGTCACGCCTTCGGCGGCCAGCGCGAGCGCTCGCGGCAGCGCGAGGTCGAACAATTCCTCAACGCTGGCCGCGCGCGTCGCCTGCACGGTCGACATGATGCCGCCGCCGGCCCGGGCGATGTCCTCGTAGCTGGCACCGCGCAACCGCTGCTCGAACTCGGCGGCTCGGTCTCCGGCGAAAACGAGATGGGTGTGGCAGTCGATCAGCGACGGTGTGATCCAGCGATCCGCTACGGATTTTTGCTTGATTGCGGCAGCCGTCGGCTGGGCTGACATGGGTCCGACCCAGGCAATGTGACCGTCCTGAAACGCAATGGATGCCGCCTCCTCAATGACGCCGTAGCTATCGCCGCACATCGTCGCGATGCGCGCGTCCGTCAGCAGCAAGTCCCAGTCAGCCATGAAGTTCCCCGCGATGGTTGCGCAGCAAGTTATCATGGTCTAGCCTGTATATACAACTTGCAAAGAATCTCTGCAGGCCACGCATGACAACGATTTTCGCAAAAAAAACGTACTTGCCGGGCGGTTGGTGTGACAACGTCCGCCTGACCGTTGCCGATGGCCAGATTACGGCGCTGGACGAGGGCGTCGAGGTTGAACCGAGCGACGTCTGCGTCGGTATCGTGATCCCCGGACTCTGCAACGCCCATAGCCATGCGTTCCAGCGCGCACTCGCCGGTCACACTGAACAGCGATCACCCGTGGGGCGAGATAACTTCTGGACCTGGCGAGAGCGGATGTACGAGCTTGCCGGCCGGGTCAGTGCCGATGCACTGACAGCAATTGCCCGCCAGGCGTATTGCGAAATGTTGTGCGCGGGCTATACCTCGGTTGCCGAATTCCACTACCTGCATCGTGACCCTTCGAATCCCGATAAAACGGATGCGATGTTCGATTCAATCGTCGCAGCCGCGCGCGATAGCGGTATTCGCCTGACCTACATTCCCGTGCACTACGAACGCGCCGGGTTCGACGAGCCAGACCCGACACCGCAACAGGCGACCTTCGCGATGCGTGTCGACGAGTTCTTGTCGCACCAGGCGAGAGCGGCCGAAGCCGCCGACATCACGGTCGGGATTGGCGCGCACAGCCTGCGAGCTGTAACGCCCGATTCGCTCGAGCAAATTGCGGATGTCGCTGCAGCGACATTTGTACCGATGCACATTCACGTGGCCGAGCAACGGCGTGAAATTGAGGATTGCGTTGCTGCCTACGGCGCACGCCCTGTGGAGTGGCTGCTCGATAACTTCGCGGTCAACACAAACTGGAGCCTCGTGCATGCAACGCACATGGACGACTCCGAAGTTGCGGGCCTGGCTGCGGCACGTGCCGTCGCCGTACTGTGCCCGAGCACGGAAGCGAATCTCGGCGACGGTTTATTTTCCCTGCATCGGTACTTGAGCGAGGGCGGTCGCATCGCCATCGGCTCCGACAGTCACATCTCGATTAATCCGTTCGAGGAGCTGCGTTGGCTGGAGTACGGTCAGCGGCTCGCCAGCCAGACCCGTAACGTTGTATCGCTGCGCGATTCGCATGTCGGTAGTGAATTGTTTGATCGCGCGCTTGAAGGCGGAGCGGCCGCAAGCGGCCAGCAAAGCATTGGCCTGAAGGTCGGGGCCAGTGCCGATCTTGTGGTCATGAACGACGAGGACCCGATGCTGGCCGGTCACAACGATGCTTCGCGATTCGATGCACTGGTGTTTTCGGGTTACCCGTTACCCGTTGAACGGGTCATGGTGGCAGGGGAGTGGCGCGTCATCGATGCGATGCATATCGACAGGGATCGTGCCCGCCAGGAATTCGCGGCCGTGGTCAACGAGATAGTGGCATGACACGCAAACCACGCTACCAGCAACTCAAGGACCACATCATCGAGCGCATTTCGTCGGGCGATCTGCAGCCCGATGATCGTGTGCCGTCGGAGAACGAACTTGTGGAGGCCATGAGCGTCTCGCGCATGACCGCAAACCGGGCGCTGCGCGAGCTGACGAACGAAGGTTACGTTGAACGTGTCGCCGGGCGCGGTACGTTTGTGTCGGATTACCGCAGCCGTTCGGACCTGCTCGAAATTCACGACATCGCAGAAGAGATCGAACGCCGCGGCCGCACGCATTCGTCGCGGGTCATTCGACAGTCATTGCAAAAGGCGCGCGGCGAAGTCGCAAAAGCGTTGCACATCCAACAGGGCACAGACGTCTTCCACCTGTTGCTCGTGCATTACGAAAATGGCGAGCCGATCCAGATCGAGGATCGTCACGTGCTGGCGAGTTTTGCGCCCGGCTGTCTCGATCAGGATTTTCAATTGGTAACGCCGAGCGCTTACCTGACGTCGATTGCGCCGCTGCAGGAAGCCGAGCAGGCGGTACGTGCCAGCAACCCCAATGACGCTGTCCGTCGCCGTCTGCAAATGCAGG
>JBCAZN010000394.1:0-2940 GCA_038533035.1 Pseudomonadota bacterium | reverse complement strand
CTGTTACTTCGAATCCGTCGTCATTACCGATGGGCGTCCAGAAACTCCGTGCTGTTGACTTGAAGAACAGAAGGCGGCGCTGCCAACCAGCTGCCGGCGCCGGCACAGCGCCGTGTGTTTACCAACTACGGTATCAGTAGCGATATTTCGGGCGTGGCCAGCAATGAAATCTCAACGAGCAACACCGCCCTGACCCTCGCCGACTTCGGTCTGACCGGTTCGCCGAGCGAGCCGACCCTGGCCGAGATTATTGACTGGACATTGGGTTCGGACACCTTCGACGAGGATGAGGACGCGAGCACAACGGTTCGCAATGCCATGGGCGACCCGCTGCATTCGCAGCCAGCGGCGGTTGTCTACGGCGGCGACCCGAACGATCCGGATGTCGTCGTGTTCACAGCCACGAACGACGGCTATTTCCATGCTATCGACGGGAAAACCGGCGCAGAAAAATGGGCATTCATTCCGAAGGAATTGCTGCCGGATCTGCCGGATCTCGCTTTGAACGACGTGGCAACCTACAAGCACTATGGCATCGATGGCGACATCGTGCCGGTCGTGTTCGATGGAAACGATGACGGCATCATCAACAACAGTGACTTCGTGCATGTCATCTTCGGCATGCGGCGCGGCGGCAGCCAATACTACTCGCTGAATGTCACCGACCCAGACAATCCCACGCTCAACTGGGTCCGCACGTATGCCGAGTTCGGCCAGACCTGGAGCCGCCCCGTGGTCGCGCGTGTCGACATGAACACGAACCGCTTCAGCGCGGCAAATGCGACGTTGAAATCGGTCGTGATCATCGGCGAAGGCTATGACACTGTCCACGACACGCCGGGATGGCCGGCTAACGCGGATAACGTCGGCGCCGGCATCTCCATGCTCGACCTGTTCACCGGTGACCGAATCTGGCGCGCGGGTCGCGCCAACGCCGACCTCACGCTGTCTACGATGACGCGTGCCATTCCGACGGCGGTCCGAGCAATCGACTTCTCGGGCGACGGTTACATTGACCGCATGTATGCGGTTGACATCGGCGGGCAGGTGCTGCGCTTCGACGTCACGCAAGGTGAGGAGCCTGACGACGCCGTTACCGGCGGCGTGATTGCACAATTTGGCGGCGAGGGAACGGCATCGGCCGGCGACCTGGATGCGGCGCGCGTCTACAACGCACCCGACGTGTCTATCTTTACCGACCCGGTGTTGAATCGTCGCTTCATCGCCATTGGCGTCGGCACCGGCTATCGCGCGCATCCGTTAAACACCGATGCAAGTGACGCTTACTATTCACTACGCGATCCTGACCTGTTCGCCAAACTGACGCAGACAGCCTACAACAGCTATAACATTGCCACGCCAGGCGATATGGCCGAAACCAGTGGCCAGGTGCGCACCGTCATTGGCGCAACACAACGTGGCTGGAAGTTTACGTTGCCGTCGAACCTGATGGTGTTGTCGGGGTCCGCGACATTTGACAACTCGGTATTCTTCCTCGGCTACTCACCAGATGCGTCTTCCACGGTCACGTGCAACGTCGTGCCGGGAAGCAACATCCTTTACCGGGTCAGTGTTGCCAACGGTGACCCGATCGCGGATAACATCGCCTCAATGGCGGCATCGGCCAGCAATGCTGCGCGCGCAACGGCACTGGAACAGGGTGGCATCGCGCCGACGCCTGCATTCCTGTTCCCGAGCTCGGACAGCAGCTGCCCCGCAGGCGAGACTTGCACGCCGCCGCCGCTGGGATGTATTGGTGTCGAGTGCTTCGATCCGGGCTTTGCGAACAACCCGGTACGCACGCTCTGGTCTCAGGACGGGATCGAGTAAATGAACACGACGCTGACTTTGCCCCAGGTGATGCCCCGGTTACAGCGGGGCATCACGCTGATCGAGCTGATGATCGTTGTCGTCATTGTGAGCATTCTCGCGGTCGTCGCCTACCCGGGTTACCAGGAGTTTGCGGCACGGGCGAAACGCAACGAAGCGCGTTCTGCCCTGCTGCAAATTGCAACCAACCAGGAACGCTTTTACCTCGACAACCGTACATTTACGACGGACCTGACGACGATGGGGCTCGGCGCCAACGCGGCAACCTACCGCACGCCGTCGGGCGCCTATGACATTGTGATCAACAATGCCGATGCAGCGTCCTGGGACGCCACCGCGACCTTTCTGCTCGGTGGCAGTGAAGCCGGCAAGTGCCTGACGTTTACAATCAACGGCGCCGGCGCACGCGGCTCCGGGCCGGATGGAAACTGTTGGGAGCGCTCGCGCTAGTTCTTGCGAGCGGCCTCCTCGCGGCCTGAGAAAAAGAACGTATCGATAATCAACAAGGCGGCGCCGGCCGTAATGGCCGCGTCGGCGACGTTGAATGACGGGAAGTAGCCGAGGCGTTCGCCGAGGTACACCTGGATAAAGTCGGTCACGTAGCCCAGCCGCACACGATCCACCAGGTTGCCGACGGCACCCGCCAACACCAGCAGCAGTCCGGCTGCCAGCACGTGCTGTCCGGCATTGCGAATCCGCCAGAGCCAGACCACCAATACCAGGCTGACGACGAAAGCCAGGCCCGACAGCACCCAGCGTTGCCAGCCGCCCGCGTCGGCGAGAAAGCTCCACGCGGCACCCGGGTTCTGGTGGTGTGTGATGTTGAGAAAGCTGTTGAGTGGAATGACGTCATACAATGGCACCCACTCGATCACCGCCCATTTCGTCACCTGATCCGCGACGACCATAAGCACCACGACGATCATCCAGATCGCGTACCTCGATGTACCCGGAACTTCAGTCGTGGTGTCGATCAAGCTGTCACTCCCTCAGGATTGTCGCAGTGCGGAACGTGCATTGTCAGCGTCGAGGCGCATTTGCGCAACCAGTTCCTCGACGCTATCGAATCGTTCCTCGTCGCGCAGGTGCGCGATGAAATCCACGTGAATA
>JBCAZN010000393.1:0-2942 GCA_038533035.1 Pseudomonadota bacterium | reverse complement strand
GGTGGGATGGTGTTTTATTCCACTATTGGCGGCGCTACAACATCCGCTGGCGCGCGGTACACTCGATCAGAGCTGCGAGAAATGTTGCGCCGCGGCAATACGAGTATCAGCACGCGGGGCGTAAACCGAAACAATTGGATACTGGGTTACCAACCGGACCCGGGAGTTGCGGTAGGCGGGCGTAACGGTGTGTTACGTGGCACGCTCGCGGTTAACCATGTCACTGAAACGGGTGATCGCAACCAGGTGGGTCGGGTGATTATCGGGCAGATTCACGCGGAGAGTGATGAGCCGGCGAGATTGTACTATCGGAAGTACCCGGAAAATGAGCGCGGGTTTATTTACCTCGCGCACGAGATCCGCAACTCGGACGACATCTATTTTCCCATCGTCGGTCCCGATAGCGGCAGCCTGGACAATGCGCCTTCCGACGATACGAATCCGGAAAACGGCATTGCACTCGACGAAATATTCTCCTACGAGATCAACCAGCATGGTGCACGCGTGGATGTCATCGTCAGGCGCGGTGACAGTACCGGACCCATCATCGGCCACAACTACGTCGATATGGATGAGCAGAACAGCGGCTACGACGTTCCGGAAGAGTGGATGTACTTCAAGGCCGGTGCCTACACCCTGAATGACTCCGGAGACGAGACTGATTTCGACCAGATCACGTTTTACGCACTAGAGAAAACGCACGACTAGGTTGAAGAAGCGGCAGTTCATGCGCTGAACTGCCTGGTTCCTCTTGAACAGCGCTAGTCGAGTGTTACGAATCGCTCAAGATAGGCGACCTCGGCGTCGCTAACGTACTTGGACATCTCGCGGCTGAACTGCTCCATGGATTCGTACGGGCGGTACTCTTCGAACTCGTGAGCGAGTTTGCGCGGCGACATCGTCGACGGGATCAGCTTGTAATCCTCTTCGGCACCGCTGTTAAGGCCAACCTTTACAAAGACCAGCGCGTAGACCATTTTGCGCGCGTCGTCGTCCAGCGCGTCGCCGATCGCAGCATCCATCTCGCCCGGGGTCGCAAACGGGCGTCCCGCAATGATCGCCGCGACAGCCGCGTCGGACATGCCGGGCACCGCAGCAAGCGCTTCTTCAGACGCGGAATTCGGGTCAATCAACGCGTCGGTCGCGAAGCCCGGAACCGCGATCTCAACGGGCGCGGCTGTAGCCGCTTCGGGGGCCGCTTCAGACGCCTGTTCAGCGCTCTTGTCGCCGCCACAGGCGGGCAACAGTGCGAGTGCTGCGAGCAGTGAAAGGGTGTATTGGATTTTCGAGTTTGGCATTGCAGTGATCCTGAATTGGATAGATTGAAAAATTCAGGGCATCCTAGCATGCTCATCAGGTCAGTAAAGTTACTTCGCCACTTGAAATTTCTTTCCTCCAAGCCGCTGGTTTGGGTGCTCCTTGCGGCGCCTTTTGCACTGATCTGCCTGCGTTTCGCCGACGATACGATCACCTACGGGCAGGTGCTTCACCAGACAGGACTCTGGAGCGCCGGATTGCTGATCGCGGCACTTGCGATTACGCCGCTGCGCAGGGTGTTCGGATCGTCGCGATGGCTCATGGCAATCATGAAACACCGCCGCGCGCTGGGCGTTGCGAGCTTTGCGTATGCGGCGTTGCATACCGGCGTCTACATTGAGCGCAAGTGGGGCGCGGATCTGATTGTCAAAGAGGGGCTCGAGGCGCCGCTGGCAACCGGCTGGCTGGCGTTTGCAATATTTATAGTGCTAGCCGCTACAAGTAACGATACATCGGTCCGTAAGATGGGCAGGACGTGGAAGCGCTTGCACCGATGGGTGTACGCCGCCACGGCATTGATGTTCGCACATTGGTGGCTCGCAACATTTGATCCAGCAATGGCCTACGTATTCGGTGCTGTGCTTCTATTAGTGCAAGCGCCAAGACTGATAAACCGGGGTCCGTAATGTCAGCAAACGAGAATGCGATTAGCAGCGACGAGCTGGTACACAAGGTCATCGATGACGGGCAGGTGAGCGCGCAGCAATTCCTCGTTGTTGGTTTGTGCCTGCTCCTGAACATGCTCGACGGCTTTGACATTACGGCGATGGCTGTCGTTGCGGGTGCAGTGTCCGATGAATTATCGCTAACGCCCGACAAGCTCGGGTGGATCTTCAGTTTTGCACTTGCCGGCATGATGGCGGGCGCGATGTTTCTTGCGCCGCTCTCGGACATCTTCGGACGCCGCAAGGTGATTGTTGCCAGCGTGGCGTTGGTTGGCGTCTCGATCTTGCTGACGGCGAGGGCGAACTCGCTGCCGGAATTCATCATCCTGCGCTTTGTGGCAGGTGCAGGGGCCGGCGCCATGCTGGCGTGCCAGGCGACGTTGGCGGCCGAGTACAGCCCCGAAAAATATCGGGCACTGTCTGTCGCAGCGGTCACGTCCGGCTACCCGCTGGGTGCCATGATGACCTCGGTTGTCGCAGGGTTTGTGATGCCGGAATACGGTTGGCGCGGGATGTTCTGGTTCGGTGGTGCATTGACGACCGCGATGGTTGTCGTTGCCTGGTTGTTTATCCCCGAATCCTTGAAGTACCTGTTCGAGCGCCGCCCGGCCAACGCGTTGCAACGCGTGAACAGCATTCTCGATAAACTTGGCAAGGATAAATTGTCGTCGATGCCAGCAGTCGCGGCGAGTAAATCGACGCAAAAGTCTGGCTTCGTGCAAACCTTGCTGAAACTGCTGTCGCCTGAGCATCGACGCTTGACGTTAACGCTCTGGATCGCATTCTTTCTTTGTTTCTCGACGCTGTACTTCCTGATGAGCTGGATACCGGAGCTGGTTGCCAATGACGGCTTTGATGCGGCTGCCGGTCGGCAGGCGTTCTTCCTGTTCAACCTTGGCGGTGTCATCGGCATATTCCTGCTCGGCGCGCTTTCCACACGATGGAAGCTGAGCAGCCTGG
>JBCAZN010000392.1:0-2954 GCA_038533035.1 Pseudomonadota bacterium | reverse complement strand
GCGTGGATTGCGCTGGCAACGCTGATGACGATGGAAATCGTGCTCGGAATCGACAATCTTATTTTCATCTCGGTATTGTCAAACAAACTGCCGGAGCAACAACGTTCACGCGCGCGCCGCATCGGCATTTCAGCCGCATTGATTTTGCGGCTGGCATTGCTGGGCGCCATCGCTGCAATCGTGCGCTTAACCGACCCAATCATTTCTGTGCTCGGTCACGCGTTTTCGTGGCGCGACCTCATCCTGATCGCTGGCGGTCTGTTCCTGGTCTGGAAGGCAACCGTTGAAATACATCACAGCGTAGATCCTGAAAGCGGGCCGGACTCCCTCAATCCAAACGTCGTCGCTGCGAGCGCGACCGTCGTTATCGGCCAAATCCTGCTGCTCGACCTGGTTTTTTCGGTTGACAGCATCATCACCGCTGTTGGCATGACAGAACACTTGCCGATCATGGTGATTGCCGTTGTGGTCGCTGTGGCGGTCATGCTGTTCGCGGCGGACCCGCTGGCAGATTTCATCCATGCCAACCCGACCATCGTCATGTTGGCGTTGGCATTTCTGCTGTTAATTGGCACGACACTGATTGCCGATGGATTCGGTGCGCATGTGCCGCGCGGCTATATATATGCGGCGATGGCTTTTTCCGCCCTGGTTGAGGGGCTGAACATGCTGTCGCGGCGCGCGCGGAAGCGTCGCAGTTAAAGCAATCACGGAGTTTGGCGAAACTACTCTGTGCGGATTAGTTGCAGGCTTTGCTCAATCAGGTCGAGTCGCGGGGAGCGGACAGGGTACGTAGCGTACGCCTGACGCGTAAATGTTGGCGCGTCGGCAACCCCGTGCAAAAGACCAAATTCGACGTCTTTTTCGACGAGGCGTCTCGGCAGGTAGGCACTGCCGCCAACCGTCGTCAAATACTCATGCGCGATTTTGGGCTGGGAAACTCGAGTCATCGCATCGCCGGCGTCGGGAAATGCACGACGATGATCAAGTCCAAACGTTAGTCCCCAGTCCACATACACATAGTCGCTTGCGAGAGCGGTCTCAATGTCAATATTAGCCCTGCTGCTAACGCAGATGATGTCGAGTGCTGCGATTTCCTTAATGTGCATGATATCGAGTTGCGCAGGTTCGAGCATGATCGCGACATCCATCGTGCCGTCGATCAGTCGACGTGTAAGAAAGTCGGGCGTTTGCGACTCTGCAATGATGGCCCAGTCCGGACTGGCACGGCGCAGGTCGTGAAGCCAGCGCTGCAGCAATACATCCCATAATCTCAGGCTGCCGCCAATTACGAGCTGCTCGCTCGCATTCGCAAGCGATACGTCTTGCCGCGCCAATCGCCAGGCGGAAATTACGCGCTCTGCATGGCGAACCAGCCGCCCGCCTTCCGGCGTCAATCGCATTTCGCGCTTGCTGCGTTCGAATAGTACGACGCCAAGCTGATCCTCCAGCGACTTGAGGCGACTACTAACCGCAGCTTGCGTTACGAACAACGCCTCGGCGGCTCGGCCGAAATGGCGTGTTCGATTGAGTTCCAGAAAGGTCCGTAGAAGCTCGAGGTCCATAAGTCGAGTTATAAATTTCTTTTATAGATATAGCAACAATTTTTAGTTAGACCTATCAATCCGAGTTTCCTAAAGTGCCGAAATCGGTCGCTAATGGTCGGTGTTATATCCGTTTTGACGGACAACCTGGAGCAATCATGAAACCAGTTCTATACGCAGTCCCTGGCCAACGCTGACTCGCGACCAGTCAATGAGCCGACACCGTGAATCCAAGAACGTGGTTGAGCAGGAAAATCCTGCAAGTCACACGCCATGCGATACAGGCAATCACGAGCAAAGGCTGGAACAGGCACGTGAGCGGGTGGCAAGAATTGACGTGCGGATCGACCAGATTCTGACGTCGGGTGATTACTACTCCTACACCGGACTCGAATCTGCACAAGCGCAGCTCCTCGTACTTCTGCGCCGTGCCGAGCGACAGCTGCAAGCACTGCAAAACTGTGCTCCCGGGAATAGTGCGGATTTGGACAACGCGCTACATGCAACGTGGGATGAGCTCGGCATCGCGATCCACCGCCTGGTTAATCGCGCGTGCGAGCTTGCTGAACTCGCCGGTGTCCCTTTCGGAGAACAGAAATGACTCGATCGCCGCAGTCAAAAAACGTGCAGGAGAAAGCTGCTTACACGGGCGCGACGCTGCGTCGGCTAAATCGGCTCAGAAAACGCAAGCTCGATGCTGAATCGGGTCTCATCAACGCGCTTGCTATTGGCAGGATCTCAAAGCACGAACGATTCGATGACCTCGTTGCGCAAATTGACGCTGCTCATGAAGCCGCATTAGCGAGCCTTGATCGTATTCGTAAAACGAGCCCGCTGGACTGGCAATCTCTGCGAGCCGGCCTGGACGTTGAGATTCAGGATTTGAAGAAGCTGGTTACTTCACTCGAGCAAAAGATGGCGCTCGCCGATAGCCATTCGATTGCACATAAAAGAGACATTAAATGAACTTAACGCAGCACTGGGCGGGCTACGCGTCAATTACACTATTTGTGCTGGCCTATTGCCTGGTCATCGCGGAAGAGTTCACACACCTGCGCAAGTCAAAACCAGTGATCCTTGCGGCCGGCGCAATTTGGGCAATTATTGCGCTCAATCAAACAGGGGACTCGGCAAATATGATGCCGGATGAAGCAGTGCATCATTTTCTGGCTGAGTTTGCGCAACTTTTTCTGTTTCTTCTTGCCGCGATGACGTACGTCAATGCCATGGCCGAGCGCAATGTCTTCGAGGCGCTGCGTGGTTGGTTGGTTCGTCGGTCGCTGACCTATCGGTCGTTGTTTTGGATTACCGGTATCCTGAGTTTTTTCTTGTCACCAATTATCGACAACCTGACCACTGCACTGGTCATGTGCGCTGTCGTGCTTGCAGTCGGAAAATCGAATTCACGTT
>JBCAZN010000391.1:0-2977 GCA_038533035.1 Pseudomonadota bacterium | reverse complement strand
AGCATGTCTCGCGTGCCGCACCGTTATCGAAACCGGTGCTTGTTGTGGGTGAGCGCGGCACGGGCAAGGAGTTGATTTCGTCGCGGCTACACTTCCTGTCGGAACGCTGGGAGCAACGCGTCGTAAAGGTGAATTGCGCCGCTTTGACCGAGTCGATCCTCGAATCGGAGTTATTCGGTCACGAGGCTGGCGCATTTACCGGCGCCGCCCGCTCCCACATCGGCCACTTTGAACGCGCCGATGGCGGCACGCGAGACATGCTCGAGCATCTCGAGGAAGACGGGCGCTTCGCCAATAATCTGCTGTGACTCGGCCGGGAGTACCATATGGCGAGTTTAGCTAAAGAACAGTGAAAAATGCCAATAGATAGCAGATTTCGCCAAACAGTTTGTCCGTTGAAATTCGCAAAAATTTCAAAAATAGATGAATAATCAATAGTTTATATCGCACTCTGGAAACTGGCACGGATGCTGCAATAACACAGACAGTACTAACGACAAAAGAGGGAAACACTCATGGGCATATTCACGAGATTCTCAGACATCGTGAACTCCAACATCAACGCGATCCTCGACAAGGCAGAAGATCCCGAGAAGATTGTTCGCTTGATGATCCAGGAGATGGAAGACACGCTGGTCGAAGTTCGATCGGCTGCGGCACGCTCGATCGCCGACAAGAAGGACCTGAACCGCAAGATCGAAAATCTTGAGCGCGAGGTGAATGACTGGGACAACAAGGCCGAGCTTGCGTTGCGCAAAGGCCGCGAAGACCTGGCCAAAGCCGCACTCGTTGAAAAGGCGCGCGTCAGCGCCGCCGTCGATGTTCTGAAGCAGGATTACATGGCGGTCGATGAAGGGCTCGCCAAGTTGAATGAGGACATTGCTCGTCTCGAGGGCAAGCTGGACGACGCGAAGGCACGTCAAAAAGCGTTGCTCGCACGGCATAAAACGGCGAGCAGCCGCCTAGCGGCGCGCAAGAAGATCCATGACTACAAGATCGACGACGCTATGGTTCGATTTGAGGCATACACGCGCCGCATCGATGACGTCGAAGGACGCGTCGAAGCCTACGACATGGGTCTGCCGAAAGATCTGAATCACGAGTTCGCCAGTCTGGAAGCCGAGGAGTCGGTAAAAGAAGAGCTCGATGCGCTGAAGAAGCGTGTTGCAGCGGACAAGAACACTGCCGTGGAGGCTGAGTAAAACACTTCGTGGAGGGATCGAATGAGTCGTGATACCTGGAATATTGATTACGGGCCGCTCCGCGGGTTTTATCGAGATCGCGAAAACGGCTGGATATTCGGCGTCTGTGCCGGCATCGCCGATCGTTTTAACTTCAACGTCGGTACGGTTCGTATTATTGCCGTGATCAGCCTGCTGGTCGCGTTCTGGTTGACCGCCGCTTTGTATATCGGTGCAACGCTCCTGATAAAGGAAAAGCCGCTGGTGTACTCGGGACGTGAATCAGAGGACCAGTTTTGGCGGCGTTACCGTCGCGATCACTGGAGGCGTTCATGAGTACCACCAGTTCAATGCACGAGCGCCGCTTTTATCGTGATGCTGACAGGGCAGTGCTTGGCGGCGTGTGTGCGGGAATAGCGGGATACCTCGGCTTCAACCTGTGCGCAACGCGGTTTCTCGCTGTCATCGCGATGTTCATGACCGGTCCGCTGTTTATCGTTGCCTACATCGCCGCCGTGCTGCTAATACCGTCTGCATCGGGCAGGGAGTTTCCGTACGAAGTTAGCCCGGGCAAAGCGAGTTTCGGGTCTGACGAACATCGCGAGTCACGCCGCGAGCGACGTCATCGGCGCAGAGCAGAACGGTTGCGCCGCAAGGCAGAGCGTTATGAAGCGTACCGCGAAAATGTGGCTGAGGCGCCCGAAGTTGCAGCGCGCGCCGAGGTGATTCGGGAACGGTGTGCCGACCTGGACGAGCGGCTGCGAACTCTGGAAAAACACGTCACTTCAAGAAAATTCCAGATCGAACAGGAACTCGACCGACTCTAAGTCGAAATAAAGCATAGGGAAGCGTCAATGAGCACTTTATTTTACGTTGTCTGTATCGTCGCAATCTGTGTCGGCGCAGACACTTACCAGAAGCATCTAAAAATGAAACGAGAAGAATTCAAGCGGGACCCGGAGCTGGACGAGTCGCTGAAGAAGATTGATATGCTCGAAGAGCGCATTCGAGTACTCGAGCGAATCATTACCGAGAATAAATACGATCTTGGCAAAGAGATCGATAAACTGTAGCGCGCAGTAAGCAAAAAAAAGCCCGTCTATCGACGGGCTTTTTTGATTTAGAGGCTATGGGCTAATTCGAGCGAGATTTGTAAGCACGAATTTGGGCGTTGAATTCTTCGACGACCATGGTCTGCTCATCGACGGCCGCATTGTATTTTTGGTTAAACAGCTCCTGTCGCCGCGCCTTGGCGTCCTCGTCATCATCGTCAACCGCCTGGGCGGCTACCACTTCATCAGCCTCGATGCATGACAGGTAGGTGTTCATCGCCTCCTGATAGGCGTTGATCATCTTTACGCCCTCCAGCATTTGTTCTTTCGTTGCCGTGCTGCCGTCCGGCATGTCGTCCGGTTTCGCAGGGTAGTCGCAGGCCATCGCAGCGGGCGCGGCAGCAAGCAAAGATGCAACGGTCAATATTTGAGTCAGTTTATTCATCGCAGTACTTTCGTTCGGGTCCGCCGACATTTAATCACGAAGCCCCTGTGCAAGTGAAGTCAGGCGAACAGCGCCCGGTGAGTATCAGTACCTTCTACCTGGGCCAAGAGTAATTCCAGATAGTTATCAGAGCTCATCGGATCGCCAAACAGCAGGCCCTGGGCATATGTGCAGCCCTGGCGTTGCAGGAAACTAAGCTGCGCTTCGTTCTCCACACCCTCAGCGACGTCGTCGATAACCCGGATGACGCCACAATCGTCGATACCGTGATTCAGATGGGGCGCAACATGAATATGGAT
>JBCAZN010000390.1:0-2983 GCA_038533035.1 Pseudomonadota bacterium | reverse complement strand
CTGCCTTTGGTTGCTCGCCGGTACAGGTGTTGAGGCACAGGCACTGACGGACTGGATCGATGCCAACTGCGCCGAATGCACGCAACAGATGGCGACCGAAACCGGCGCGTATATTCTCGAGAAGGGTGAGGAATCGCTGCTGGGTCGCGCCTGGCTGACGCAGCATGCGACAAAGTCGATCGACGTCCAGTATTTCATCTGGAGCACTGACAATGTCGGCATTTTGGCCGGCGAATACCTGCTCAGCGCAGCGGAGCGTGGCGTCAAAGTGCGCGTGCTGGTCGACGACATCCTGGTTGATGCGGCTGACGAATCGCTATTGCTCCTGTCAGCACATCCGAACTCCGACATTCGCATCTACAACCCGAATATCACGGTGGGTGTGAGTCTCTGGCAAAAAATTAAGAACCTGTTCGGCGATTTTCGCGCAATCAACCAGCGCATGCATGACAAGACCGCAATTTTTGACGGCATTGCCAGCATAACCGGTGGCCGCAATATGGCGGACGAGTACTTCGACTTCAACCACCATTACAATTTTCGTGACCGGGATATTCTGCTGGTTGGCCGTGCGGTCGGCGAAATGACCGAGAATTTCGAAGAGTTCTGGGAAAGCGACTACGCCGTTCCCGTTGAGGAGATCTTTGCCGACGAATTGGCCGATATTACAGACGCAGATATCGAAGCGCGGGCCCGTCACATGCACGCATACGCGGCGGATCCGAAGAACTTCACGCCGCAGGTACGTGCGGCGATCAATGCGACCGGCGAACAGATCGAGGCACTGTTTGACGCGATGGTCTGGGACGATATGCGTTTTATCAGCGACATCCCGGGCAAGAATGCGGGCGACCTGGGCCTGGCTGGCGGTGGCGAATCGACGCGCGCGCTGATCGCAGCGGTCGCGCGGGCAAAGGAGTCGATCCTGATGCAGACGCCGTACCTGGTGATGCCCGAGGGCGGCGTTGAGCTGCTTTCGGCATTGGTCAAGCAAGGTGTACGCGTACGCATTTCGACGAACTCACTGGCATCGACCGACAACGTCCAGGCATTCAGTGGCTACGCGAACCAGCGAAAAGCGCTGCTCGACGCCGGCATTGAAATCTATGAGTACAAAGCCCGGCCCGCGATTCGCGAATCACTGGTCGAGCGCTATCCCGCGATTGCCGAGCACGATCCGGTGTTTGCTTTGCATGCAAAGAGTCTCGTTATCGACGAGCGTGTCGTTTACATCGGTACGTTCAATCTCGACCCGCGTTCCGCCAACCTGAATACCGAAGTAGGTGTTCTCGTTGATAACGAAAAACTCGGGCGGCAGTTAACCGATAGCATCGAGCGCGACATTCATCCCGACAACAGCTGGCAGACCACGCCGGAGTTCGACCCGGATGGTGAGGTCAGTCGCGGTAAGCGCATGAAGATCTGGTTTTATCGCGCGTTGCCGCTGGAGCCAGTGCTCTAGCGGCGCATCCCGGCGAGCATCGCATCGAACAGGTCGAGCGGCACGCTGCGGCGAATGCGACGCACCAGTTTTTTCCGAATACGACGTTTGCTGGCTTTGTGCGCAGGCTGGTTCAGCTTCAGTAGTTCGCGTGTGTGCGAAAGCGCCTGGGTCATCAAGTCGTCGGCGTGTACAAGTTCGTCAAAGAAGCCGGCATGGTGTGCAGACTCGACGTCGAAGTACTCGGCCAGGGTTACGGCGCGTTGGTACGCGGCGGGTGTCAGTCGATTCTGCAAAGTCATTGCCGCAACTCGCGGCATCAACATTCCGATGGCAACTTCGTTGGCAGAAATCCTGAAGTCGCCGCGGGTGCCAAACGTATAGTCGCAGGACAGCATCAGGAACACGCCCATTGCGAGTACATGGCCGTTGCACGCGGCAACGACCGGGTAGGGGTAGCTCATGACGCGCGCCGTCAAGCCGTAACCGAGGCGCAGCATGTTAATCGCGTTGCTACCGCCGCGCTTCATAACATTGAGATCGAAACCTGCGGAGAACACATCGTCGCGGCCGGTAATGACGACCGCCGCCTTGTCAGATTCCGCGCGGTCAAAGGCCTCGTAGATTGCACGTAGTACCTCGGGAGACAGCGCATTGCGCTTGCCGTCATCGATACGAATCGTGGCAATGCCCTCATGCAGGTTGTATTGAACAGGTGCGTCGCTCATTGCGACACTATAACGAATCTGCGGGCAACAATACTCGTTCGAATCTCGGCAGCCGGTTGAGCCATTCGCGGCAACTATGCAGATTGTCGCCCGACAGGTTGACGCTGCCACGTACCGAACGGCTCATGGCGCTGGCATACAGCCGCTGGTAGTAGGGCATCCGGGCAACGTAAAACGGCAGAATCTCTTCTATCGTGAGATCAGTGTCCAGTGTCTCCGCGAATGCCTGGTAAAACCGCCGCACGCCGTCAGCGACGACGCCGTCGTCGGCAAGATTGTCCGAAGGGTCGATCGTCCACGTCATATCGCGCTGCAATTCGCAACGGCCCACGTAACCGGCTTGCCGTTCAGCAGACCACTCGTCCGGTGCGATCAGGCTCAATGACCACTGGTCGTCGATGAGATAAAGGTAGTTGGAAACGCCGACGACGGGCCGGTATTTAAAATTCGCAGAGAGCACCAGCATCGAGGTAAAGAACTCGCTCAGGACCTGCCGTCGCGGCTTGACGACAACGCCGCGCGGCGTGGTTTCATACCAATCGAGCATGAAGCCATTGAGGCCTTTGCCATCGGTGTTGACGGCGGCGTGCTCAGCAACGCTGCTATTCGTCTTTTTGGTCAGGTCACCCATCGTGTTTTCCAATTTTCATTGGCGTAGTATCGCGACTATATCCCAAGAGAAAAATACCGTGCGTGTAACAAGTCGTATCGCTGTCATTTTCTTTGTGCTTTCTCTACTTGCCGGATGCGGCGAAAAGCCAGAGCCGGCACCCCCCGTGTAAACCGTGCCACCCTGCAGCAGCGTAACGGGGGG
>JBCAZN010000389.1:0-3012 GCA_038533035.1 Pseudomonadota bacterium | reverse complement strand
CGTCACGACCTCCAACGCACGACCTGACGATTTGTACAAAGATGGCCTGCAGCGGCAGCGATTTCTGCCCGCGATTGAGCTACTCAATACCTATACCGATGTCATCAATATGGACGGCGGCACTGATTACCGGCTGCGCCTGCTGCAAAAGGCCGGCACCTGGCTGACGCCCGCCGACGACGCAGCACTGGAGCGGCTCACGTTTTTTTTCGACGAATCGGCATCGAGCGATATTCACGAGCACGACACCCTTTTGATCAACGGCCGCGAGATTCCGGTGGAACGCTCCGCCAAGGGCATTGCCTGGTTCAGTTTCGACGCGCTATGTGACGGTCCGCGCAGCCAGGCTGATTACATCGAAATCGCCCGCTGGTTCCCGAGCGTGATTCTCTCTGACGTACCCGTGCTCGATAAACTGCGAGAAGACCAGGCGCGACGCTTTATCGCACTCATTGATGAATTCTACGATCGACAGGTCAAGCTGATTGTCTCCGCCGCAGCGCCGCCGGCGTCAACTTACACAGGTGCGCGACTGGAATTCGAGTATCAACGCACGCTGAGTCGGCTGACTGAAATGCAATCGACCGAGTATCTCGCTCTACCCCATCTGGCGTGATAAATTAAACACATGAGTGATCATCTTATTCTTGAAGAGTTTTTACCGTACCGGCTCGCCGTGCTGTCGAACACAGTGAGCACGACCGTTGCGCGCGCCTATGACAAGCGATTCAGCGTTTCCATCCCGGAATGGCGCGTCATTGCCATATTGGGTCGATTTCCCGGCCTTTCGGCCGTCGAGGTCGCGGAACGCACCATGATGGACAAAGTCGCGGTCAGCCGGGCTGTGACAAAACTCGTCAAGAACGGGCGAATCGATCGCGAATTCGCCGATGCCGACAAGCGCCGCTCGATCCTCAACCTGTCCGCAGAAGGCCAGCAGCTGCATGACGAAATCGCCACGCTGGCGCTGCAGTTCGAACGCGACCTGCTTGAAGGGTTTTCGAAAGACGAACTGGTCGAGCTTAACAAGACGATGGAACGCCTCATGGCGCGCGCCCGATTGATTGGCAACCCTTGAATCTGCTGGCTTTGAGGGGTGGTTTCAAAAGTAATTACTGTATAATGCGACGCGCTTGATCGGGACAGAACCTGTTGGCCGGAATCCCTGGCCGGAGCACCTACGTGACGTCAAAAGAACAACGTCGAGTTGGCGACCAGAAAGAAGCCATAATCGACTCGATCTGCGCATCAAAAGCGCGATCATTCATCCTCAAGAAACCCGCCCAGACCCGTAAATTCCTCGAGCAATACTTCGCAGACGTGCCCGTCGACGACCTTATCGGCCGTGACGAAAACATCATGGCACGCGCGGCGATTGAACATCTCGAGTTCGGCGCGCGCCGCCGGCGTGGCCAGGCACTGCTGAGGATTTTCAATCCCACCGAGAAAGAGCACGGCTATTCGTCGAAATACTCGTTCGTTGAGATGATCAATGACGACATGCCCTTTCTTGTCGACTCGGTAGCCGCCGCGATCAATCGACACGAACTCGCGGTCCACATCACGGTGCACCCGATCATTGCAGTCAAACGCGATGCCAAGGGCAAGCTTTTGTCGGTCACCGACCCCGACGACGAGGACGCGCGCAACGAATCCTACATTCGCTTTGCGATTGACCGCGAATCCGACCCGGCATCGCTGAAGGTATTGCGGCAGGAAATTGTAAAAGTCCTGTCCGACGTGCGGGTTGCCGTTCGTGACTGGCAAAAGATGCGCGCGCGCATGCTTGAATCGCGCGATCTGATCGACGTCGGGCTCAAAGGTGCCGATCCGCTGCTGCGTGCCGAGAGCCAGGCGTTGCTCGACTGGATGGTCGACGACCACTTCACGTTTCTCGGCTACCGCGAATACAAACTGACGAAACGTGGCAAACGACAGTACCTTAAATCGGTCGAAGGTAGCGGACTCGGCGTACTCAGCCGCGACGATCGTGGCTCGAAAACCGTTGAACTGACACCCGAGATGAAACGGCTGGCACGGTCGCGAGACTGGCTGATCCTCACAAAGGCCAATTCGCGGTCAACGGTGCATCGTTCCGCGTTCCTCGACTACATTGGCGTCAAGACCTTTGACAAGAAAGGCAATCCGACGGGAGAGCGCCGTTTTATCGGTCTGCTGACGTCGGTCGCCTACAGCGAAAGCCCACGCAATATTCCTTTACTGCGCCACAAAGTCAGGATGGTTTTCGAGCGTGCCAAAGTAGACGCGGGCGGGCACCGCGGTAAAGCACTCGCGCACATCATTGAAACCTACCCGCGCGAAGAGTTGTTCCAGAGCTCGGTCCAGGATCTTGTGCGCACGACGATGGGCATCCTGAACCTGCAGGATCGAAAGCTCGTCAAATTCTTCCTGCGCCGCGACACATTCCGGCGTTTTTACTCCTGCCTCGTCTACATTCCGCGCGAAAAATACACGACAGCAATTCGTCGCAAAGTCGAACAGCTGCTGTTCGAGAGGTTCGAGGGAATCGCGGTCGATTCCGCGGTGCAGATCTCGGACTCGGCGCTGGCCAGAGTCCACATCATAGTCCGAACGAGCGAAGGGTCGGCGACAAAACCCAACATTGGCAAGATCGAACAGGAAATCGACGATCTTGTCGTCACCTGGACTGACCGACTGCGTGAAGCGCTGGTAGAAAAGCACGGCGAGGAAGCCGGTCGGCACCTGTTCGTCAATTACGACACGGTATTCCCGGTGGGCTACCAGGAGGTCACCGCACCGGCCGATGCCTGCAACGATATCGAGCGTATCGAATGGATGCTCGAGCAAGACAGCAAACGATCGGTCGCGCTGTTTCCACCTGACGCCGATTCCGGAGACAACGCCAGCTTCGTGGTTTACAGCATGGACGAGCCAATCTCCCTGTCGGCTGCCCTGCCGATCATCGAGAACATGGGCGTCAAGGTACACTCGGAACTCCCGAACGAGGCAAGCCTAGAAATCGGGCGTTCG
>JBCAZN010000388.1:0-3015 GCA_038533035.1 Pseudomonadota bacterium | reverse complement strand
CTCGGGACGTCAACCTCGGCTTCTGCAATCGTGAGGTCAGCGGGCGCGACCGCATCGGCCAGTTTGCCAAGGTGATCGATTAACGCGGTGTAGTCGGCACGATCGCGTTCCGGCTGGTTGATATCGCCAACGATGGTCGCGATCGCCTGCGCGGCCGCCTTCAACGCGCCCAGTCCTGACGCCTGGAAACCGACTTTGTGGTCGTATACGCGTCGCACAAAGCGATTCAGCGCCGCGGCAACGGCAACACCGCGTTCAACGTTTGCCATATTCGCACTGCCATGCAGCGTATGACACGCACGGTACAGCTTGTCGGTAACATCAAACGGCGGCGAGTGACCTTCGCATGACGCCAGGTAGTCGGTGATGACCTTTAGATGGCCCGTCGTCTCCTTGGAGAAGATGTCGTACAGCACCGGGTCCATTTCGAGCGCGGGCAGATCGGAAACGGGCTCGTCAGCCGCTGGCGGCCGATCAATCGTCAACACAGCCGCGTTCGGGTCGCCCTCGGCAAACGCGTTGGCGCGTGCAATCAAAAGACTGATGTCCGACTCGGGATCGGTACCGATTTCGAGCTGCTCAATCAGTTCCGGAACCGCCGCCGCCGCCACGTCGATGAACTCGACCATCGGTGGCGTACGTTGCAAGGTGCCGTTGATCAGGCGATTCAGCAGGTTTTCGACAGACCAGCAGTACTCGCCAATCCGTTCCGCACCTACCATGCGGCCACTGCCTTTCAGCGTATGGAATGAACGCCGCACCGTGATCAGCATTTCCATGCTGTCGGGACTTTCCAGCCAGGCCGGCAGATGGCGTCGGATCGAATTGATTTCTTCCTTGGCCTCCTCGATAAACAACTCGAGGATCTCGGGGTCCATATGCTCGGCGTCCGGCGAAACGACCGGTAGTGGCATGACCTCGGTCGCCGCCATCTGCTGCGCTGACGACTGCTGCTGCAGGACATCTTCTGCATGCGCCGCAACATCGGCGACCGCCAGCTTTTGGGTAGATGTGTGATCCGCCGCCGTCTCTGCATCAGGCTCGGCTGTTTGCTGCGCTGCGGCAACCTCGGCGAGCCTCGCTTCGACATCGCGCAGCACCGCAAGACAGGCCTCGGCGTTGTCGAGCATGTACCACGGCTCGCTGCGACCGGCTTTCACCGTCTCCATGTAGTACTCGATGCTGACAATCACGTCGGCGAGACGGTCCGTTTCCTTCTGGTTGAGCACCCCCGGGCCGCCCGCACTGAGAACAGCCGAAATCAGCTTGCCAACGCGGTCCACCACTTCCATGGCACGTGTTTTCTCGAGCATCATCAGCCCGGCCTTGATGCCGCGTATCAGCGCCGGCACGCTGTCCAAACCTTGCGATTGAGTTTGTGCGTTCAGGCTCTGGCTGACGGTTTCCTTGATGCGCGCCAGGTTAATGATGCACTCGCGCATAACCGACTCGGCGACCTTGCGGAAATTCTCATCCTGTTCGGGCGATGCGTCGGATTCAGCCGCGTCGGGTTCGATCGGCGCCGACAGTCTGATGAGTTGCTGATCGAGGCGATCCTCGACGCGTAACAGCGTTGATGCAATATCGAGAATGACCTGGTCACTCGCCGCGCCGCCGCGCTCGACGACGCCCTTGAGGCGATCGATTTCGCCGTCGATGTCGCCGCGCAGTTCGCCGAGGCCCAGCACACCCAGCGTGTCGCTGATTTTCTTCAGCAATTCAAGCTGTGGCACGAGCTCCGACGAATTCGACATGCCGGTGCGAACATAAATATCCAGCACATCCTTGACGCGGCTCAGGTCATCCTTGATCGCCGAGGCGACGGTTTCCATGAGCTTCGCGCTGGGTGCAGACAGTGCTTCGCGTGCGTGTTCAACCTGTTCGTCGCCGGGCAAAAGTTCAGCGAGATTGAATGCCGCGCGAATCTCGCCAATTCGATCACCTGCGACGCTTGCGCGCGCGACGTAGTAAAGAAGATTGTTGAGCAGGTCGTCGATCGGGTGATTGTCGAAGGCGTCGATGCCTTCATCGATGACGAACTTCAGTTGGCGATCGGTCTGTCCCAGCAAGCGCTTCAGCGCTACCGACGTTTCGAGACCACCGTTTCGCAATGACTCAAGTACACCACCTGCAACCCACCACAGCTGGTACATGTCGTCGCGGGTTGCCGAATTTTCGAGTGCGGCCGCAACCTGGGCCAGTGTATCGAGATGCCGTTCGCTATCGCCGCCCTTGATCCAGCCGAGCAGTGCCAGCTGGTACTTCGGTCGCAGGCGTCGCGCCACCAGCACCGGGTCTTCGCCGGTTCCTTGCCGTTCTACCTTTTCCTGCGAGCGACTCGGTGACAGGTTGAGAAGCAGCAACGTGCCTTCGGACAACAGCGGTTCGCCGCGTGCTGCACGCAGGTCGTTCAGCATCGGCAGCAATACAAGCGCGATGTCACGGCCGCCCGCGAGCAGACTTTCAATATAGATCGGCAGCTGCACCATCGAGCGGGTCAGTGCGTCCAGCCCGTCCTCGCGACCTTTGCCCGAACTCACTTTTGCGAGGTGGTCAGAGGCGAGTTCCATTTCCTCGACCAGGAGGGCCGCACCGTAGGTTTCACTCAGGTACAGCGCGCCCCACGCAGAGTGCAACAACTCGCCGGCGCGCTTCAGTGCCGCCGTACCGCCGCGGCCGTCGACACAATCCTCAAGCGCAAGATGCGCATTGCGAATGGTTTCCATGAGCTCGGCACTGACGATCGCCAGCCCGCTGACCGTGCTTTCGCCGGTCTGCTCGCCGTTCAGCTGCTCTTGAGTGCCTGTGTCGCCCGTCATTTGGTCTGTCGCCCGCGTCCTGCGTCCGGCCGCTTAGCCTGCCTTCATGTCGTTGGCCGCCGACGTCGCTGCCGGTTTCGCTGCTTGCGGCGCCTGCTGCGGCGGCTCGGCGGGTGCCTGTTTCGGCGCACTATCGATGGCATGAACTCGATTCGCGAAACGATCCAGGAGACGTCGAAACGCATCAAGCGCCTGG
>JBCAZN010000387.1:0-3024 GCA_038533035.1 Pseudomonadota bacterium | reverse complement strand
TTAAGTACCCTCAAACCTTTATTTTTTAAGAGGTTTTGGGTACTTAAATACCCCCGATTTGTTACAATGCGTCGGTTACCGATTGAGGGCGCAGGATGACCGACGAAACAGAATATACTTCCAGTAATATCAAGGTCTTAAAGGGCCTCGAGGCTGTTCGCAAACGGCCCGGAATGTATATCGGCGACACCGATGATGGCACCGGTCTGCATCACATGGTGTTCGAGGTTGTGGATAACTCGATCGACGAGGCCCTGGCCGGCCATTGCGACACGATTACTGTCACGATCCACGCCGATGAGTCGGTGACGATCAGCGACGACGGCCGCGGTGTTCCTGTCGACATGCACCCCGAGGAAGGGCGCTCGGCGGCAGAAGTCATCATGACCGTGCTGCACGCCGGCGGTAAGTTCGATGACAATTCCTACAAGGTCTCAGGCGGCCTGCACGGTGTCGGTGTCTCGGTAGTGAACGCATTGTCCGAACATCTCGTGCTGACGATTCACCGCGACGGCAAAATTCACCAGCAGGAATACGTGCACGGTGAACCGAGCGCACCGCTCGCGGTTGTCGGCGACACCGATCGAACCGGCACCACCCTGCGCTTCAAGCCCAGTGCGGGCACGTTCACGAACATCGAGTTTCACTACGATATTCTTGCGCGACGGTTACGCGAACTGTCGTTCCTGAATTCCGGCGTTCGCATCCACCTGGTGGACGAGCGCGAGGAAGACAAACAAGACCTCTTCGAATACGAGGGCGGCATCAAGGCATTCGTCGACCATCTCAACCGCAATAAAACGCCGATTCACCCGACCGTGTTCCACTTCACCGCGATGCGGGACGACGTCGGTGTCGAGGCCTCCTTGCAGTGGAATGACGGCTACCAGGAAAACATGTTCTGTTACACGAACAATATTCCGCAGCGCGATGGCGGCACGCACCTGGCCGGATTTCGTTCGGCGCTGACACGCACGCTCAACTCCTATATCGAAAAAGAGCTGAGCACCAAGAAAGACAAGTTCACTCCGAGCGGTGATGACGCGCGCGAAGGACTAACCGCGGTATTGTCCGTAAAAGTCCCGGACCCGAAGTTCTCATCGCAAACCAAAGACAAGCTGGTTTCCTCGGAGATCAAAGGCATCGTCGAACAGGCAATGGCCGGACGCCTCGAGGAGTTCCTGCTCGAACACCCGCAGGAAGCAAAAGCCATCGTCTCGAAAATAGTCGATGCTGCACGCGCACGCGAAGCGGCACGCAAGGCGCGCGAGATGACACGCCGCAAAGGCGCGCTCGACGTTGCGGGTCTGCCCGGCAAGCTCGCGGACTGCCAGGAAAAAGACCCGGCGCTGTCCGAACTGTTCCTCGTGGAGGGCGACTCAGCCGGTGGCTCGGCGAAACAGGGCCGCGATCGGCGCACGCAGGCGATCCTGCCGCTCAAGGGCAAAATTCTTAACGTCGAAAAAGCGCGCTTCGACAAAATGCTGTCGTCGGCCGAAGTCGGCACGCTGATCACCGCACTCGGCACGGGTATTGGACGTGAAGATTTCGATGTCGAGAAGCTGCGCTATCACCGCATCATCATCATGACGGACGCCGACGTCGACGGGTCGCATATTCGCACCTTGCTACTGACGTTCTTCTACCGGCAAATGCCCGAGCTGATTGAGCGTGGCCACGTGTATATTGCGCAGCCGCCGCTTTACAAGATCAAGCGCGGCAAACAGGAGGTCTACGTCAAAGACGACGGCGAGCTGAACGCTTACCTGTTGAATTCGGCGATGGACAACGCGGCGTTACACGTCAATCCGGAGGCACCACCGTTGTCCGGCGTTGGCCTCGAAACGCTGGCGAAAGAACACATCGCCGTCGAGACCATCATCGAGCGCCTTTCGGCGCGCTACGACGAAGTGGTGCTGCGCGCGATTAGTAATCTACCAACGATCAGTCACGACGACGCGGAAGATCTCGACAAGCTCGAGGCATGGACCGAAACGCTGTCGGCCGCGCTGCCCAAGGTCACGGGCGACCGCGCCGAAAACGGCAATGGCGGCAGTTATTCAGCAACGCTGGATCGCGGCGACGACGATGGTGAAGGCGTGCGCATAGCAATCACGCGCACGCAGCACGGCATTGGCGCCACTCGCTACCTGCCACGCGAATTCTTCGAGGCCAACGAATACAAGCACATCATGGCGCTGTCGGAGAAGCTCAGCGACCTGCTGGGTGAGGGCGCATACGTCAAACGCGGCGAGCGCGAGCAGCCGGTTGCGGTGTTTGCCGAGGCGGTAGACTGGCTCATGCGCGAGGCGCGACGTGGTCAGTCGATCCAGCGCTACAAGGGTCTCGGCGAAATGAACCCCGACCAGCTTTGGGACACCACAGTGAATCCCGAAACACGGCGCCTGATGCAGGTGAAGATCGAAGATGCCGTCAAGGCCGATGAAATCTTTACGACATTAATGGGCGACCAGGTCGAGCCGCGTCGCGAATTCATCGAGAAAAACGCCCTTACTGTTTCCAACCTCGATATCTGAGCAACGCCGGCAGCAGCGTGAGGTCGCTGATGACGGCGCCGGTCAGCGCGAGCGCACAATACGCGGCAAACTGACGCGTTGTCGGGAAGTCGCTGAGCTGGCACAGCAGCAGCCCGAGGCATAGCATGACCGTACTCAGGATCACGCTGTACTCAATACTGCTGCCCGAAATCTCCTCGCCCGCGTGATCGCGCCAGAGGATATGGATGGTGTCATCAACAATGACACCCAGTGCGACCAGGAACACGAATGCAGTAACGAGATTCAGCGGGTCGTCGACCAGCCACGCCGCGGCAACAATGGCGGCGAGCGGCACGGCATTGGCGACAATAGACGCAATCAACACCCGCACGGAACGAAACAGAATCAGAATGACGCCGAAAATAATCAGGACCGAGACGCCTAACGACTCGCCGAGCGACGCCATTGCCATGCTGTCGATGTTTTCGTTCCGTGCGGGTGTTGATTGCGTCTATTGTCGCCAATG
>JBCAZN010000386.1:0-3026 GCA_038533035.1 Pseudomonadota bacterium | reverse complement strand
GAATTCGCCGGATAGCATGTAGGACGCGCCCAGGTTGGCGACGGCGAGCGTGTTGTCGGGGTCAAGATCGACGACCGCGGCAAACTGTTCCGCGGCTTCTTTATAGCGGCCCTGGTGGTACATGAACAATCCCAGCCAATTGGCGGGCTTCCAATTGCCCGGTTGTAACCCGATCGCTTTTTCCACCGTCTCCTCGGCGGCCGCCGCATCCTGCAGTGCATATTGGACTTCCGCGAGACCGATCAATGCAGGTACGCTGCGGTCGTTCTGTTGCAGCGCAGTTTCAAACGAAATTCGGGCCTTTTCATTGTCGCCGACCAGCGCGTACAGCTGTCCGAGGGCCGTATGCACGATGTCGAGGTTGGGGTTTAATGCGAGCGCACGCGCACAGTCGGCCTCCGCATCCGGCACAACAGCCGGGTCCTTGAAGATATCGTAAGCCTGCGAGTGCGCGTCGCACTTGCCCGCATAGGCGGCAGCGTACTCGTCGTCGACTTCGAGTGCGGCATCAAACCAATCGAGTGCACTGGCCACGGTCTCCTGCGACGTCGGCTTGTGCATCTCGTCAACACCGCGGCGATACAGGATGTAAGCATCGAGGTTCGGGCCGGGCGTGGTTGTGGCGGTAAGCTGCTGGGTGTCCTCGGGCAACGTCACGCGCAAAGACGACACCGTGAGCTCTGTCACTTCGTCGCGAATTTCGAAAAAATCTTCGCGGTCCCGGTCGAACGTTCTCGACAGGACATGAAATCCGGTCGACGAGTCGATCAGCTGCACCATGATGCGAATTCTGTCACCCGTCATCTGCACGCTACCCTCAAGATAGCGCGCAACGCGCAGCCGTTGGCGCACATCGCCGGACGCCGAGTTCGGTTGCATCGTAAACGCATCGCCGCGCGAAGAAACGAGGAGGCCAGGTACGTGCGCAAGGCGATTGATGACGTCGTCCACAAATCCGTTCGCGAAGGTTTCGGATTCATCGCTGCCATCGACGTTCATGAAAGGCAGGACCGCGATGGTATTGTCGGCGATGACCAGATCCGTGTCCCCGGTATCAGCGGCAATTGTCGAACCTTGCTCGGGTAAACCAACAAACTGGTCGAACATATAAACAAGCAACGCTGCCGCACCGAGCGCGCTGATAACCGAGAGATAGGTTCGACTGAAGCGCCGCCGCCGCGCATCCAGCGGTGACAAATCGACGACCGCCTTGCCGTCACGAAACTCGAGAAACCACGACAGCAGGATAGCGATCGGAAAACCCGCAATGACGAGCACAGTCACAAAGGTGCCTGCCCACGTGGGTAGCAGCAGCTGAGCGAACACAATGTCGGCAATCTGGATCAGCAACCAGCCAACAATCAGGTAGGCGATAGCCGTCTCAAGCACACCGCGCCGCTTCAGGTTTTCAAGCAGACTGACGTCAGCAACAGTGGCGCCGTTCTGCGTACCAAGAATGATCGTCGAACTATGTTCCGATGCCAGCTCAGGCGCCACAACCAGGCGATAACCACGTCGTGGCAGTGTCTGAATGAAAACCGGCTCCTCAGGGTGATCGTCCAGTGCGTGACGAATTTCGCTGACAGCGTGACTGAGCGTCTCGGCACTGCCGTGTCCTTCGCCCCACACCTCGGTAATCAGGTGCTCGCGCGTAACGAGCTCGCCCGGGTCATTTGCGAGGCACAGCAATACCTCCATCGCTTTCGGTGGAATATGCACCGAGCCGGTCGTCCCAGTGACCTGGCCCTTGAGCGGTTCGACGAGCAGGTCGCCGAGATAAAACCCCTGCAATAGCTCAGAATTCAAGGTGTTACCTCACCTTGCCCCGATAATTACAGCATAGCACCCGAATACTGCGTTTCAGGGACTTGCGCGGTGCAAAAAGTTGCTTTACTCGGTGACCAGGCGCTCGCGAAAGTCCGCCATGACGCGCTGCATCGTCGCCGCGTTGTCGGGGCCCATGCGGATCAGCAGTTTGCGGCCACTGGACAGTGCCTCGAGGTCCGGATCCGCAAACTCGTACAGTACGTTGGGTCGAACGATGGTGACCGGGCCATCCGGCACCGGGCCCTCGATCAGGTGATCGATAACCGCAACCAGGCGATCGTTGAAATAGCCGTTTGGGTACCCCAGTCGTTCGTAGACTTGCTGGAACAACGGGTAAAAACGCCGGTAGGTGTCGTAGGCCGCATCAAGGTCCGAGTTCGCGATCATATTCACGTACACGTTGTAACGCTCGAAGCTGCCGCGGCCAAGCGTAATCGCCGAGTTGCCAAAATCCGGATGAAACTGCATCGAGAGTTGACCGACCGGCCGAATGTTTTCGGGTATCTGTTTGCGCGGCAGGTTGTCGATGGCAGCTACGAGCCGGTCGATGACATCATCACGAACGAGCAGTGATTCGAGCGCGGGTCCGAACGTCTGTCCGGCCTCGACGAGAAAAAAGCCATCACTGTCATCGAGTGCGGGCAGCGGTTTCAGGTTGCGTTCCGCAGGCGCCTCAAACTCAGGCACAACGTAGCGTGGCGTGGAGTCGACCGGCATTTGCTCTGGCACGGGCGACGATTCAACCGCTGCAGTCGCCGGTTCCTCGGGCGGCATGATGACATCCCGAAAATTCCACGCGAGCAGACCAATAATAAGTAGGGCGCCGATCCAGATCGGCCAACGGGGTTCGCTGTCGTTCATACGAGTAGATTACCCGAGATTGTTCGACAGTGGGCGTCGGTTACGCGGCTTCCTGGTAGACCGGAAGGTCGAACTGGAATTCCGTGCCGCTATCCAGCCGGCTGGTCACCGTGATGCGGCTGCCATGCAGATCCAAAATGCGTTTCACGATCGCGAGTCCCAGCCCGGAAGAATCCGAACGCGCTTCCTCGCCGTCGACAGCCCGGTAGAATCGGTCAAAAATTCGCGGCAGGTCCTTCTCCGCGATGCCCGGGCCGTTATCGGCAACGGCCACGGTTACCGCGTCGTCATTTCCATTGCACAGCATGACGACGCGGTAACCGTGGCCGTTGCCGATA
>JBCAZN010000385.1:0-3035 GCA_038533035.1 Pseudomonadota bacterium | reverse complement strand
GGCTGCCGCTCGCCGTAATGACATCGTTGCGGGCCGCGCAGCCGCCCAGCACTAATGCGATCACTACAAGAATAAGAAACCTGTTCAAACGCCTTCCTTTTCAAGAAATACTGACTTGGCGAGCTTGTCAAAAAATGCCTGGTACACGAGCGGATCGTCTATCGTTTCCTGCTCATAGAGACTTCCGGCGCGGTCCCATACGAAGCGCTGCATCGTTAGCCTCACACGATGTCGCATTTCCTGCTCAGGATCCGGGAGAACAACCAAGGTCATGCGAACGTCTTGAACGTCCTTGGCTGACTGGTAGGAGTTGTTCTCGCACCCCAACAGAATGGTAAGAATACAGTCGGCGATATCGAGCGCGATCTTGCCGACAATCTCGGCGCCGTTCGATGCGTCCGCTCGCTTGGAAGCCGACAACACGCCGAGGTCCCGCTCGATCTCGTCAATCGCGTAACCGAGATCCTGCAGCACCGCTGACGATGCTGACAGAATCTGCAGCTCACTGACATCGTCATAGACGCGTGACTGCATCTGGCGCATTTCCAGCGCACTTTCCGTCAGACGAAACGCATCCTCAGGAAGCGTTTGGCACCCGGCCATGAAAAGCAGGGCGGCGACCGCGATCAGCGATCGTGTTGCCCTGCGTCCGGCCACGCCCGCCCGATCAGAATCGAGACGTATGATAGGCAAAGTCCCGAACCAGCTTGTTCTCATCAAACTTGATGACCACGGTCAGCGTCCGTTGGCTCGTCGCGCCGGAAGATTGTCGGCCGGATGCACCTGCACCGCCAACGACATCGGAACCACCGCCGAGTGCCAGGATGCCTGCAGAGGCGTCCGCGCTAACGTATTGGGTGGAGATCTTGTCGTAGATCCAGACCTCGTTGCGGTCTTCATCTGTCGATACGATGTTCGGCGAACCGAGAACCTCGGCGACCGACGCGCCGGACATGCCAACGCGAATTTCCTTCTGGACTGCGCCGACGGTGAGGTTTTCATCAGCCTGAGGATTGTAATGTTGAGCGCCTGAACAACCTGCGAATACAAACAGGCCAGCGAGTAACAATGTTCGTTTCATTCGGGTGTACCTCGGCAACTTTGTTTGCCGAGGTACACCCGAATGAAACGAACATTGTTACTCGCTGGCCTGTGTATCAATTCAAACTGTACGATTTATGAACAAAATGTAACTAGCGAGAATCCGGCGCGTGCTGTGCCATTGCCAGTGCGGCCGCACTCGCACCGGCCACTGACCACCCGCCGTCGACGGGCAATACAACGCCGCTTACATACGCACCGGCATCCGAGCACAGATACATCGCCGCTTTGCCGATGTCGTCCGGGTCGCCGAAGCGTTGAACCGGAACGCTCATGCGCACCTGTTCGCGAATGCCTTCGGTCGGGGCGAGCCGTTCCATGCCTTCCGTCCCGGCTATCGGGCCAGGGCTGATGCTGTTGACACGTACGCCCATCGGACCCCATTCGAGTGCCAGTGTACGTGTCAGCATGTCGACGCCCGCTTTGGCCGCACAGACATGACTTTGCATTGGCATCGCGAGATAAGCTTGTGGTGCCGATATGTTGATAACCGATGCGCCGGGCTTTTTAAGGTACGGAAATGCGGACTGCAGCACGTGAAACGAGCCGAGCAGGTCGATATCGACCACCGACTTGAATGCATTGGTCGACATGCCGAGTGCCGGCGCCGGAAAGTTGCCCGCTGCGCCGGAAACAAGGCAATCAATCTCGCCGCCCTCGGCGCTGTAATCGGCGAGCGCCGACTTCACGGCGTCGACGTCCCTGACATCCAGTGAATAGCCGCGAGCATTTGAGCCGAGTTCCTTGAGACCGGCCACCGCTGCGTCCACTTTTTCCTGAGAACGACTCGCAACCGCAACGTCGGCGCCTGCCCTGGCAAAACACCTCGCGATGCCGAGGTTGATTCCGCTGGTACCGCCAAAAACGAAAACGTTTTTGCCGTCAAAATTGAAACTGGCTGACATGAGGTAACTTCCTTTTCCTTGCATTGGGAGGTGTGGTGCACGGGTCGCAGCGGCAATATAACACCAACGTGGTAGTGCTATGCGGCACCCGGACAATGGACAATACGAGACTAAAGTTGCATACAATCGTTTCACATAATCGAAGCAAAACCGGACATTTCGCTATAGAATGTCCCGCTTTTGCGACTTAGACCCAGTACAAATAACAACAATCGAGGGACAACCGGTTATGTTGGCCGAAGACAGACCAGGTGGCGAGACTCGCTCGGATCGCCGCATACCAAAGCTCAGGACACGCGGCCGCGCGAACCGCGAGCGCCTGTTATCGGAAGCACAGCGACTCATTGAAGCGCAGGACGGCACGCCGCTGCGTTTCAGCGATGTATTCGAGGCCGCCGGCGTGTCACGTGGCTCCGCGTATCGCATCTACAACGGCATCGATGACCTGATGCAGGACCTCGCCAGCACCTGGATTAACGATTTCGTGGTCCACCTGCGATCGGTCAACCTCGATGCCCCGGTCAAGAGCTGGCAGCAGCTGTCCGACCAGATCGTTATCGCGGGCGTCGACTACTGGAAGCGCACCGCCAAAACACTGCGCGTGCTGCCACGCGTGCGAGTGAACGCACCCGAGAGTTATCGCCTGGCCGTGCGCGACATGACAACCGCCGTGGCGGAAATTTTTGAGGCGCGCTTCGTGATTCCGGCAATTGCCAACTGGCACGACGCAATCAGCTTGTATGTGCAGCTCGGCGATACTATCTTCAGTGATTCGGTGCGCCGTGACGGCAACATGTCGGCGAGACGCGTTGACGAAGCGAAAATCCTGCTCAGTAATTACCTTTCTTTTTACCTGCCCGCCACGCTTCCGCCCCGGTAACCGGCAGCAACACAGTGACAACACTTTATGAATTCATTCACACCGCGCGCAATTGCGGCGCTAGCGCTGTTCGTATTTTCCTATCCCGGACTCACAGCTGAATCCGAAACCCCCGAAGAATTTTCAGAAATAACGGTTCTGGCGAAGCG
>JBCAZN010000384.1:0-3036 GCA_038533035.1 Pseudomonadota bacterium | reverse complement strand
AGCGCGCGGACAAGGCGCTGTACGCCGCGAAAGCGGCGGGCCGCAACCGAGCTAAATTTATCGCGGCAGGAACGCCGGAAGGTCAGTCAACTCACTAAAGACACAGCCAAATCAGCCGATAACACCAATAACACCTGGAGGGCAACACTTTGGATCTGGCGACACTCATCGGCCTGATTGGCGCATTTGGTATCGTACTCACGTCGATTTTCCTCGGCGGCTCAGCGGGCACGTTCCTCAACACGCCGTCGCTGCTCGTTGTCCTCGGTGGCACAGTTCTCGTGACGATGATGAAGTTCAGCCTGGGCAAGTTCCTGGGCGCGGCCGGAATCGCGGTCAAAGCCTTCCTGCACAAGCCCACCAATCCCGAAGATCTGATCCAGGAATCCATCGAACTCGCAAAGGCCGCTCGCCAGGGTGGTCTGCTCGCGCTTGAAGACAAGGAAATCTCCGACGACTTCATGAAAACCGGCTTGGGGCTGCTGATCGATGGACATCCGGCAGATACCGTCAAGGCGATGCTGCAAAAGGACCTCAACGAAACCGTCAAACGCCACGCCGATGGTCAGGACATTTTCAAGGCGATTGCTGATGTCGGCCCGGCGATGGGCATGATCGGTACCCTGATCGGCCTCGTCCAGATGCTCTCCAACATGGACGATCCGAAGCAGATTGGTCCGGCTATGGCCGTCGCCCTCCTGACAACGCTGTACGGCGCCATTCTTGCGAACATGTTTGCCGGCCCGATTGCCGACAAGCTGGCGGTTCGTTCACGTGAAGAAAACACCAGCAAATCGCTGATCATTGATGCGCTACTTGCCATCCAGGGCGGCCAGAACCCGCGCATCATCGGCAGCATGCTGGAAGCCTACCTGCCGCGCTCCAAGCGGACCGAGGAAGAAGACGTCGCCTAGCGCGGCATCTCGACAATCATGTCGGAAGCAGCTCCGGAAAAGTCGGACGAAGGTGGCGGCGTCCCGGCGTGGGTAATGACCTTCGCGGATCTCATGACGCTGCTCATGTGTTTTTTCGTCCTGCTGCTCGCTTTTTCTGAAATGGACGTTGCCAAGTTCAAGCAGTTGTCAGGCTCGATGAAAGAAGCGTTTGGCGTGCAGTCCGAAATAGAGGTCAAAACAATTCCGAAAGGCACCAGCGTTGTCGCCCAAAACTTTTCTCCGGGACGCCCCGACCCTACCGCGCTCAATGAAGTTCGCCAGTTTACGATCGACTCGAATCGCAATACGCTGGATGCGCTCGAACGGGAAATGAAAGAGATCAAGGAGACGCGTGACCATGCGCGGCGCCTGCGCATTGCACTCAAGGAAGAAATTGAGGCCGGTGCGGTTTCGATCGAAACCGAAGGCATGAAAGTCATCGTGCACATCATGGAGAAAGCGTCCTTCGACTCCGGCTTTGCGGACGTCAGACCTGAGTTCCTGCCAGTACTAAGGAAGATTGCCGGACTGATTGATGACGACAGTGGCGAAATAACCATATCGGGGCACACCGACGACGTGCCGATAAAAAACGAGCGTTTCCGTTCCAACTGGGACCTTTCGACCTTGCGAGCCGTTTCCGTTGCGCACGAGTTGCTTGACGTTTCCACGCTTTCCCCTAGCAATGTCATGGTGACAGGACATGCCGATACACGGCCACGCGAGAGTAACGACACTGCTGATGGCCGAGCGAAGAACCGCCGTGTGGACATCAGCATTGTGCGCGGCAAGGAAATCGATCAATTGCGGACGATGAGTCTCGCCAATGCCGAAATGATGTCAGCTGAAGATTCGACGGTGATCGAGGAGATCCCGCTGGACACGAGAGAGGTAGCAAACGATGAGTAGCGATGAGAATCGTCGTTCGTTTCGCGTCAGCGAAGACATCTATATCCAGCACGAGATGATCACCGACGAAGAATTCCAGGCCGGCATGGAGCACTTCAAACTGCGCCGCGGTATCACCAGCGGCTCGGCTGCGAAACTCGTTGACGTCGAGGCACGACTCAGCGAAGCCATGTACCTGATGAATGGCGAAAACAGCGCGTTTGGTCGAGTGCTCGTCTTGATGAACGAAAAGCTGAATGTCGCCATCGAAGAGTTGCCCGGTTTTCGTGAAACAAAATCGAGCCTTGCAAAACAACCGCCGCAAAAGTGCGAGCTCAGCGCCGACGGGCTGGTCTTCTCAAGCGAAAGCATTATGCACGAAGGTGACAAGATCTATCTTCGGATGCTCCTTTCCAGCGACAATCGCTTTGTTGAGTCGTTTTGCCGCGTGGTTCGAATTGCAGAAGCGCCTGACACAAGCGATCCGAATCGCAATCATGGCATTGCCGTTGAGTTCGTCAAAATGCCACCAGCGCAGCGCGAGATCCTGATCCAGCACATGTTCAGCCTGGAGTCTGAAACACTGCGTATGCGCCGTTTGCAACTGGACGAAGAAGAAGTCGAAAAACTGCAGGCCAGCTAACCCGGCTCACACCCTGAAAAGCGCTGTATGCAGTGAAGTGCTTACCGGGCAGCACCCGTACATTTGATACACTCGGTGGTCGAGAGCAATCGATGACGGCCGCCAATGTATAGAAATGCACACTGGTACGTACTGTTAATATCCGGATTAATAATTTCCGGCTTTGTACCGACGTATTTTCTGAATTTCGAAAATGCGCTGCCCAGGCATCATGTACACATCACCTTTGCCTGTCTGTGGCTATTGTTGCTTTTTCTACAACCGCTACTGGCGTCGCGCGGGCGGCTTGATTGGCACCGCCTGCTGGGGTGGGCATCCCTGGCCGTATTTCCGATGCTCGCGGCGACGTCTGTTTATATCGTTTGGTATGCGTCCGCTGCCGACGTTGTGAAAGGCGGCGTATACCCGAAGCTGTACTGGTTCGATTACTGGACTGTGCCAGCCATGGCGGCGCTCTGGGTCGTCGGGATCGTGAAGCGCGAAGATACGCCGATTCATCAACGTAGAAGAATATTGCGCGCCCGTAACCAGGCGGTGCCAGGGCGACCAAGGTGAGCAACATACAACGTT
>JBCAZN010000383.1:0-3038 GCA_038533035.1 Pseudomonadota bacterium | reverse complement strand
TGCAGCCCGATGTCGACTTCTGGGTCGATGTGTTTACCGAGTACGGCACCGACGAGGGTGTGCTGCACGACAACCGCAATCTTGCCGTCGTCTATAAACGCGTCGCGATGCCCGCCAACCTGTCACGGCGAGAACGCCAGCGGCGCATCGACCGCCATCGCAACCAGGTCCGGGCAACGCTGCGAGCACTCGCCAGCGGCAAACGCGACAACCTGAGCGACGAGGAAACGCGCATCCTCGCGCTGTGGCCCGATGACGTGACGAACGCAACACTGAGCGCGGCGGTCGGCCGCATTCGCTACCAGCAGGGACTGAAGGAGCGCATGCGTCGCGGGCTCGAACGCTCCGGTCGCTGGCGCGACTACATCAATGCCGAGTTCCGGGCGCTGAATGTACCCATCGAAATCGCGGCATTACCGCACGTCGAGTCATCGTATAACCCGGACGCCCGCTCGCACGTTGGCGCCTCCGGCATCTGGCAGTTCACGCGCAGCACGGGTCGCCGCTTCATGCGCGTGGATCACGTCCTCGACGAACGCAACGATCCGTTCGCGGCGACCCGCGCCGCCGGCAGGCTCATGGCCTACAACTACTCATTGACCGGCAACTGGCCGATGGCGATTACCGCATACAACCACGGACTCGGTGGCGTGCGACGCGCCATGCGCCAGTTCGGTGACACGGCCTACGTCGATATTTTGCGCAACTACAAGGGGCGCACCTTCGGCTTTGCTTCGCGAAACTTTTACGTTGCTTTCCTGGCCGCTATGGAAGTCGATCAGAATGTCGAAACCTATTTCCCGGGACTGACTTACGAGGCGCCGCTGGACTATTCCGTTGCGGTATTACCTGCATACCTGGACGTCGACGAATTTTCCGCGGCACTGGGCATCTCCGAACGCCGCCTTGCCGAATACAATCCGGCGCTGCAGTCGACGGTGTGGCAGGGCAGCAAACATCTGCCGCGCGGTTACGAAATGCGAATTCCCAGCCGTTTGCTACGGGGGTCGCTTGATGACGCCATTGCGTCACTGCCGGCACGTGCGGTTCATGATGAGCAATTGCCCGATCTGTATCACACGGTTGCGCGCGGCGACACGCTGTCGCAGATCGCCGCCGCTTACGACACGCGCGTGGCGACGCTGGTTGCACTCAATAACCTGTCGAGCAGTCATCGCATTCGCGCCGGGCAACGGCTGCATTTGCCGGCAGCCGGACCCGTGCCGCAGGCGCTCGCCACTGCCACGCCGGACCCGGCGGGGCGGGACGTTGCCGAAGCCGAAGCCGTTGCCAGTGTTGCCGACGAACGCACGGTCGAGGTCACCGAGATGACGCCGGGTGCGATGGTTGAGGATTTCGACAGCCTGCGCGCCAGTTCGCTGCAGACCCAGACCAGCCTGTTGTCCGACCCGAGCGACTACACGGTGGCCGACGACCGCACGATAGAGGTGTTGCCGCTGGAAACGCTGGGCCACTTCGGCGAATGGCTGGACATCAAGACGCAGCGGTTGCGCGATATAAACGGACTGGCTTTTCGCACACCGGTTGCGGTCGGTCAGCGCATCAAGCTGGATCTCGGCACCGTCGACGCACGGCTCTTCGAGGAACGGCGCATTGCGTTTCACCGTGCGCAGCAGGACAGTTTTTTCCGGCGTCACATCATTACGGGGGTCACTGAGCACACAATCAGTTCCGGCGAGTCCGTCTGGATACTCTCACTGCGGCAATTCGATGTGCCGATCTGGTTGTTTCGGCAGTACAACCCGAATCTCGATTTGCACCGGGTACGACCGGGCACCACGGTGCGCTTCCCGGTACTCAGCGACGTAGACCGCAGCTGATGCAGGGAGTTATCGCCTGGCGGCTCGCGCCTGTACTGTTCATCGTGCTTGCTGCCGGTTTCTGGTTTTACGATGTACAGGGCGGTGGCCCGCACATTTTTCGCAACCTTCTGCCGCTCGCCATGCTCGTCGCGCTTGCGTGGTTCACACTGTTCAAAGGGGGTGGTGCGTGGTCAGGCGCGGGCGCCTGCTGGCCGCTCGCCACACTGGGGTTCGCTGTTCCGGTCCTTGGCCTCGGCATCTACCTGCACTACGCGTACTCGGTCAACCTGAACGACATGTTCACAGATGCCGCCTATCCCGATCGCATTTTCCGCTACCTGCCCGTGTACACCATCGGCGCCGGCGGCATTGGTTTCGCGATTGGCTGGATCGTCGGACGCAATGTGTGACAGCAGGCGTTTGCTGTGACCATTCGATTTGCTAGTCTCTGCATCGAATGACTATTCGCGCTCACAAATTCTTCCTGCTGCTGGTTGCGCTATTGGCACCGACATTGATCAGTGCGAGCGACTTCCCGATCGCAGACCTCGTCATTATCGAAAAAGGTGAGCGGGAACTGCACCTTTTGGCCGACGGGGAGATATTTCGCACCTTCAAGATTGCGTTGGGAATTGTCCCGGAAGGTGACAAGGTCCAGGAAGGCGATTTTCGTACGCCGGAAGGCCGCTACCTGCTTGATGCGCGCAATCCGCACAGCGAATTCTTCTTATCCATTCATATTTCCTACCCGGACGCGAATGACCGCCGCGAATCCGCGGAGCTGGGCGTCGACCCGGGTGGTGCCATCATGATTCACGGACAGCCGAACGAGCCGAGTCGCTCGGAGGCCTATTACAGAACGCAGGACTGGACCAACGGCTGCATTGCGGTGTCCAACTCGGACATGATCGACATATGGCTCATGACAGGCGATAACACGCCGATCGAAATTCGGCCCTGATCCGTGGCCACTGATAACGTCGGCGTCGACACGGAAGTCTGGCCGGAAGGCAGCCTCGAAACCCTTTCCCAAATGGAAACCGACCTGCTGCGCACCAAGGGCGAGGGCAGCCTGTATCCATTGCTGCGGCGCTGCGTGCTGGCGGTACTGAACTCGGGCGCTGAAGTCGATGATGCTCGCGTAGTGCTCGAGACCTATCGCAACTTCGAAGTCGGTTTCCATTTGGGAAAGGGTTTCGAGGCTGCCTTCCGGCC
>JBCAZN010000382.1:0-3055 GCA_038533035.1 Pseudomonadota bacterium | reverse complement strand
GACGAGTGCTCCGATCGACGATCCGGTGTCACCGAATCCGAAACTGTAACGCCCTACAAAAACGTCGCTTTCGTCGTCGTACGACTCACCATCGGACTCAGTCGCACCCGGGAACAGCAGGTTGGTAAAGCTGTCGCGGGCACTGTACATACCAAAGGTATGGTTATTGCGTTTGCCCGTCAGTTTCAGCCCGACGTCCGGACTCGCGACGGTACGTGTAAAAATTGCCTGCATGGGCGTCGTGAAATAGTCGGCGCCTTCGAGAAAGAATGGACGCTTCTCAGGGAAAAACAGGGCAAATCGCTGGTTGATGTCGAGTTGTGCCGCGTCGGCCTCGATTTGCGAAAAATCCGGGTTAATCGCGAGGTTCGCCGTAATATCCGGCGTGATGCCGTAGCGCACCGTAATGCCGGCCTCGGTATCGGTTGTGCCGTCACTCAAGGGAATAACGCCCGGTTCATCCGTCGTCTGGTAGCGACTCGCCGTAATCGTCGGCACGATTTCAAAGTCGCGGCCGGGTTTGGAGCCTTCGAATCCCTTCAGTTTTGCGTTCTGGCAAATCTGGCAATTGAGATTGCGATCGGTCGGTATGTTCTCTAACCAGGTTTCGAATTGCCGCGGATAGTGGCGCATAACCCGGTAGCCCCAGGTGTGTTCGTCATCAATATCGGGAAAGCGCAGCTGGTCGAGCGGAATTTTCATCTCGACCACGTAGCCCTGCTCGTTTATGCGACCGGCCGAATCCCAGATAGCATCCCACGATTCGTCACCGTCTTTGTCATGCACGGCGTCGTCGAACGTTGAGTCCATCTGCACGCCCAACGGGTTTGCCCAGAATTCGAATGCTCGCTGGTTGTCGTTATAGGTATCGAAATTGATGCCGACAATATCGTCGTTCCAGGCGGTATCCCTGTCGCGCAGATAGGCCCGGATTTCACCCGGTCGAGGATCACGCGCATCGAACGCGACGTAGATATTCTCGCCGTCCTCGACAATGTACGCCCAGGTCTCGACTTTGGCCGGCGTATTCTCGCCCGGCGTCGTCTCGAATGTCAGCTCGACCTTGAGAGCCTGTGACCAGATCTCGTCATCAAGTACGCCATCAATTTTCGGGCTGCCGTTGACGCGTGGCAAATCAATTGGGACGCCCACAGAGGCGTCGGCGGAGAACCCCGCAAACAGCCCGAGAAGGACAAAAGACGTGCTTTTCATCAAAGCCTGGCATCCCAAAAAAAGAGCATCGCTGCGCAACCGTAGTAGATAAGTACCGCAAACGACGGTGAAAGTTCACCACGTGGCCATAATAGGCAAAAAAAAAGCCCCTGAAACCAGGGGCTTTCGCAGTATTTGGAGCGGGAAACCAGGTTCGAACTGGCGACCTCAACCTTGGCAAGGTTGCGCTCTACCAACTGAGCTATTCCCGCGAAGGGCGCAGATTTTAGCGGCTAACGGCCTGCTGTCAAGGAGAACCTGACCGAAACCGCGGTTTTATTCACCTTGATCGCTGACGATAAACGGCCACGCGGCCCGCAGGTAGCTGAACATCGACCAGATGGTCATTACCGCGGCGATTACCAGCAGCACGAATCCAACCTTGTAGACCGGGATACCAAACAGGTCGTGCATGTACACCATGAAGGCAATGCCGAACATCTGGAAGGTTGTCTTGATCTTGCCGGCCATCGAGACTTTGACGTTGGCTCGTTCGCCGATCGTGGCCATCCATTCGCGCAGCGCCGAGACCGTGATTTCGCGGCCAATAATGACCATGGCGATCACGTCTTCAAACCAGCTCGACTGATCCTGGACGAGCATGACCAGCACAATACACACCATGAGCTTGTCCGCGACCGGGTCGAGAAACTCGCCAAACCGCGACATCTGGCCGAAGCGGCGCGCAACCCAACCGTCAATCAGGTCGGTGACCGCCGCGATTCCAAAAATAATCGCTGCAATTGGCCGGGCGTTTGGCAGATCGCTATAGAAACAGACCACCACGACAGGAATCGCGGCAATACGAAACAAAGTCAGGAGATTGGCGAGGTTTAGCTTCACGGCTGGTTCTTATTGTTATTCGATGTCCGGGTGCAGGCTATTGTATATGGTTTCGGCCAAAGCGCGACTAATGCCGCGCACCGCCACAAGATCGTCGATACCCGCACCGGTCACTCCCTGCAGTCCACCAAACTGCCGCAGTAACTCGCGACGCTTCTTGGGACCCAGTCCGGGGATCTTCTCAAGCGTCGATGTCTTGCGCGCCTTGGAGCGACGCTGACGGTGTCCCGTGATCGCGAAACGATGTGCCTCATCGCGGATTTGCTGAATTAGCAACAGCGCCGGCGAGTCGGGCGGCAATTGCATTGCGGTCGAACTGCCCGGCATGAACAACTGTTCTGCCCCGGGCCGCCGCGAGCGGCCCTTGGCAACGCCGACGACGGTTAACCAGTCCAGCTCATACTCGCGCAGCACCTTGATGGCTTCCGATAGCTGGCCCTTGCCACCGTCGATCAGCAACACATCGGGCATGGGCACCTCGCCCTTTTTCACCCTCGCGTAGCGGCGCGTCAGCGCCTCCGCCATCGCAGCGTAGTCATCACCTGCCGCATCTGGTTTCAGATTAAAGCGGCGGTAATCGCTTTTGAGTGGACCGGCTGTGTTGAACACCACGCAGGATGCGACGGTCGCCTCGCCGGACGTGTGACTGACATCGAAGCACTCAAGACGCTCGGGTGTCTCGTCCAGATCGAGCACATCACCCAGCGCCTTGAACTGGCGCTTGATGGTCGCATTGCTCGCCACCCTGAGACTAAGGCCCTGCTCCGCATTGGTGCGCGCCATGTCGAGCCAGCGCTTGCGGTCACCGCGCACGCTTGACTTGATTTTCACCTTGCGTTTCACACGATTCGACAACGCTCGCTCAAGCAATTCGCCGTCTTCGACCGGCGTTTCAAGAATAATTTCGGTCGGTGCATCGCGACCCAGGTAGTACTGAGCCATAAAGGCGTTAAGGATCGTTGCCTTGTCAGTTTCGCCCTCAACCCGCGGAAAGTGATCG
>JBCAZN010000381.1:0-3061 GCA_038533035.1 Pseudomonadota bacterium | reverse complement strand
AACGAATTCGCCCAGGCGATTCGGGTTCTCATGGTGCTTGGTGGCACGATCGCCGGCATCGGCATTGCGATGACGAGTACCCAGGGACAGCGTCTCTGGCACTTCATTCAGGGTTCCCGTGTAGAACTTCGCAAAGTCGTATGGCCAACGAAACAGGAGACGACGCAGACCGCTATCGCTGTGTTCGTCTTCACGTTGATCATGATGCTGTTTTTCTGGGCGCTTGATTCAGGGCTGCTTTGGCTGACCCGAAAGCTGGTCGGTTAGGGATCGACAGAGGTAATTTGGAAGTGGCTCAACGCTGGTACATCGTGCACGCCTATTCGAACTTCGAGCATCGCGTAAAAAGCGCGCTCGAGGAGCGTATTGAGCGCATGGGTCTGCAGGACAAGTTTGGTGAGATTCTCGTGCCGACTGAAGAAGTAGTCGAGATGCGCGAGGGCGCCAAGCGCCGCAGCGAACGCAAGTTCTTCCCGGGCTACGTGCTCGTGCAGATGGAAATGGACGACGAGACCTGGCACCTCGTAAAAGAGGTTCCGAAGGTACTCGGGTTTATCGGTGGATCCAGCGACAAGCCGGCGCCGATTACCGAGAAGGAAGCGGACCGCATCCTGCAGCGTGTGCAGGAAGGTGTCGACAAGCCGCGGCCCAAGGTCCTGTTCGAGCCAGGCGAAGTGGTGCGGGTTACGGATGGACCGTTCAACGACTTCTCCGGAGTGGTTGAGCAGGTGAATTACGACAAGAGCAAGTTGCAGGTTGCAGTACAGATTCTGGGCCGATCGACTCCGGTGGAGCTCGATTTCGGCCAGGTAGAAAAGAGTTAGGCACAATTTTCCGCAATGCACGCGATGCGTGATTGCTAAAACATACGAGGAGCTCGCAAGAGCGTTTGAACTCGAAGAGGTAATGCAAAATGGCTAAGAAGGTTGCCAGCTACATCAAGCTGCAGGTTCCGGCCGGCCAGGCGAATCCGTCGCCGCCAGTTGGACCCGCGCTCGGTCAGCACGGTGTCAATATCATGGAGTTCTGCAAGGCGTTCAACGCGCAGACCCAGGGTACTGAGCCCGGACTGCCGATTCCCGTGATCATCACGGTCTACAACGATCGTTCATTCACGTTCATTTCCAAGACCCCGCCGGCGGCAGTTTTGCTGCGCAAGGCGGCAGGCGTTGCCAAGGGTTCGGGTACGCCGAACACGGACAAGGTCGGTAAGGTAAATCGCGCGCAACTCGAAGAGATTGCGACGACGAAAATGCCGGACCTGACCGCCGCCGACATGGATGCGGCTGTTCGCACTATTGCGGGCACGGCACGCAGCATGGGTCTCGACGTTGAGGGAGTGAACTGATGGCGACGATGAGCAAGAGAAAGCAGGCCGCTCGCGACAAGGTTGACGCCGAGAAGAATTACGACGTCGTCGAGGCGCTGGGCCTCGTCAAGGAACTCGCTACGGCAAAGTTCCCCGAGAGCATCGATATTTCGGTCAACCTCGGCGTTGATCCGCGTAAGTCGGACCAGGTTGTACGTGGTTCGACGGTGCTGCCGAACGGCACGGGCAAAACGGTTCGCGTCGCCGTGTTCGCACAGGGCGAAAACGCCGACAAGGCGAAGGCCGCCGGTGCTGACATTGTCGGTTTTGAAGACCTCGCCGAGACGGTCAAGAAAGGCGAAATGAACTTCGACGTCGTTATCGCGACGCCGGACGCCATGCGCGTTGTTGGTCAGCTCGGTCAGATCCTCGGTCCGCGTGGCCTGATGCCGAACCCGAAAGTGGGCACGGTAACGGCTGACGTCGAGGGCGCTGTGCAAAACGCCAAGGCCGGCCAGGTCCGTTACCGCACGGACAAGGCGGGCATTATTCATTGCGCGATCGGTCGCGCCGACTTTGAAGTGAACGCGCTTGCAGAAAACCTCACCGCGCTGCTCACTGACCTGAAGAAGGCCAAGCCCGCATCAGCAAAGGGTTCGTATTTCAAGAAGCTGACGGTCTCATCGACGATGGGTCCGGGAGTTGGCGTCGACCGGGGAACGGTAGACGTCTAAAAGTATCGGGGACAGGGTATTCCCTGTCCCCTGTGAAATTCATAAACACTCCTATACGGAATGTTTGTGGGTAGCCGCACGGACGCGGCGATCGTCGAAGACCACAGGCGATCCGACTGACCTCGGATCTTAATAGTCGCCTGTGCAGATGGTGTTACCTGAGTCAGTTTTGCTGGCAACGGTTGCCCATTCGACAAGGGATGGAATCCCTTAGGGTGTAGCAGAGATCGAATCCTCGTTGAGGTTAAGTCACTGCTGCGATTTGTGTAACCGTAAGCCAGGAGTAATTCATGGCACTGAGACTCGAAGACAAGAAAGCACTTGTCAAAGAGGTAAACGCGGTTGCGGGAGAATCTGTAACGGCCGTTGCGGCTGAATACAGGGGTCTTTCGGTAGGTGAAATGACGGAGTTGCGGAAAGTTGCGCGCAATGCCGGCGTATACATGCGTGTGGTCAAAAACACGCTGGCACGTCTTGCCGTCGAGGGCACCGAATTTGAGTGTATGCAAGACACACTCAAGGGCCCGATCCTGCTCGCGTTTGCTAAAGACGATCCAGGTGCCGCTGCCAGGGTTATCAAGGACTTTGCCAAAGAGCACGACGCTCTGCAGGCAGTCTCGCTATCAGCCGGTGGGCAACTGCTGCCCGGGTCTGATCTCAAGAAGTTGGCCGATCTGCCAACGCTTGATCAGGCACGTGCAATGCTGCTTGGCGTGATGGTAGCTCCGATGAGCCAACTGGTACGCACGCTTGCAGAACCTCCTGCGATGCTCGCGCGGACGATGTCCGCACGTGGCAGCCAGGAAGCTGCATAGGATTGGTTGCAAATATTGAAATTTTCCTGACTCAGGAAATCATTTAGAGGAAATTAGAGAAATGGCACTTTCTAACGAAGATCTGCTTAAAGAACTGAGCGCGAAGCCCATCATGGAAGTCGTTGAGCTCGTAAAAATGCTTGAAGACGAGTGGGGCGTATCTGCCGCTGCACCGGTAGCTGTTGCTGCTGGCCCGGCCGGTG
>JBCAZN010000380.1:0-3063 GCA_038533035.1 Pseudomonadota bacterium | reverse complement strand
CGGACCAGATCGTTCGTCGCGGCCAGAGCGTTACCCTGGTTGCCAGCGCCGGTGGAATCTCGGTCAATATGAACGGCGTCGCCCTGACAGACGGCGGCCTGAACCAGAGAATCCGCGTCGAAAACATGCATTCCGGGCGCATCGTGGAAGGCATCGTCCGTTCCCGGGAGCACGTCGAAGTGCTGCTTCCCGGCAGTACAAAGTTTTTTAACGCGAGGCCTAAAGTATCGCCAACGGTGGCCGATACTGGGTTTAGCAACAATGATCGTTGAGGTTTATACATTATGACAAACAGGATCGGTCCAATGGATCAGGGTTTACTGGGGAAAATCAGCGGCAAGGTCGACGAAGCCACGTCGACGACCAAGCTGGAGCCAAATAAGGGCTCAGCGGGTCGCGCTGATTCGCCGCCTGCAAGCAGCGATGAGACGGTAAACCTGACTAGCAGCGCCAAGTTGCTGGAAAAACTCGATAAAACTCTCGAGTCCCTGCCCGTCGTTAACCAGGAACGCGTCGCTGAGATCAAGGCGGCCATTACCAGTGGCGACTACGAAATCGATTCAGACGCGATCGCGGATGCGATGGTGCGCCTGGACCGCTCGTTTGGCGAATAACGATGCCAGCCGTATCTCCCGATAAAGCGCGCAACAGAATCGTCGAGCTATTGAGCGACACGGTCTACCAGGCGCTTGCCCTGAAAGAATCGCTCGAGGATGAGCGCAAGGCACTCGAAACGGAAGATATGGCAGCCATCGAACGTGCGGTAGAGATTAAAAGCGCTTGCGTTGAGAAACTCAAAGATCTCGACCAGAAGCGCGACACACTGTGCAAATCCTGGGGCTTTACAGCCGGCCCTGATCAGATGCAGGACGTCATTGACTACTGCGACGACGCGGATCTCATAAAAGACCGCTGGAATGAACTGATGGTGATTGCCGCAGAGTCGAGCGCGATAAACCTTACGAACGGCGCGATCATCCGGATCCGCCAGCAGCAATTTGAATCCAGTCTTTCTTTACTTCGTGGCAGGACGCCGCGGATTGACACCTATGGCCAACACGGCAACGGTTCCGGCGACTTTAAAAGCCAGTCCCTTGCCCAGGCCTGAACGCAAATGATGCAAGGAAATAGCTATGTTGATTGTGAGCCGACGCGACGCTGAATCCATCCTGATCCGACCAGGTGACGGGATCGACCCGAGCATGACGCTCGCCGACCTTTTCGCAACCGGTCCGATCGAGATCACGATCTTCTCGTCGAACAACAACCGCGTGAAGATGGGCGTGCAGGCGCCGAACGAGCTTTCAATCTGGCGTAAAGACGGGGTCGCCGCCTAACCAGCGGCCAAAGTTTAAGAACTCCTTTCGGACTGCAGCTTCCGAGCTGCGGCCAACGGGCAGGTACGGACTGACGAAATGAGGATGACGACACTCACACTGCTGCCGATCCTGGTGATCGCGGTTTCCTGCGGCGGCTCCAGCAGCCCCGAGGCGACGGCCGTTGTGCAGACTTCGTCGGGACCCGTTGTTGGCAAGTCAGCACCCTCGAATGATGACATCATCGCCAAGGCCTATGACCCGGACTACGCTGCTCCCGCCGACTTCTTTGTCGACGAGCGCACCGCGACCGAAACCGGCAGTTTCACGATTCATCATGTCCTCGATACATCGCGAAGCTACGAAGTCTGTAGTAACGATATGACCGAGGCCACCGCATGGGAGGACGCCGACAACGCATCGCGCGCCGTAAGCGGGCCGCTGGTCGCTATTCATGAGACCGATCGCTACTTCGAGTTTGTCCGCGAACTTACTTACGACGATGACGTCGGCAATGTCGGCGATCCGACCTCACCCGGCTACGCTCGTATTTTCAAGTGCAATCATACGAACCGATCCGGCGTCGATCGCAACCTGCTCGACGGCTACTCCGGCGTGCGCAATGCACAGCCCCTGACAGCCGCAGAACTGCGCGACTTCACTGAGTACCTCTGGCAATTCCGGTTCTTCAACGTCAAGCACAAGGTTGTCATCGACAGTTACGGCGAATCGACTCCGGGCAACACAGTGCATACGCTGCTATTGGCTCTGGTGCACTCACAGGGCCCCGAAAACTGCGATCGTGTCGAACTCGTCGAGTGGCAGTTCTCGGCCGATGAGCAGACCCGCGAAGTGTCCCGTACATTCCAGGTTGTGCGTGACTTCGAGGCACAGGTTGCGGGTGGCGTGCCGTCAATCTGCGGCTGATCGAGCGATCGGAAGTCCCTGATTTTCCAAAACAATCGCGTGACAGCGTTGTCAACGCAAAAAAATTGGTCATACCGCATCTGAGATACTGTATTCGCGCTACCGATCCGTATAATGCGCGGCCTGTTTCGGCATAAACCAACTGCCTCCCACACCAAACAGAGACAGCCGCACACATGACCACGAAGCTCGATGCCCTCCAAACCTGGGTAGAAGAAGTCGCATCCCGGACCCAACCTGACGCTATTCGCTGGTGTGACGGTTCGGATGCCGAATACAGCGAGATGATCGAAAAGATGCTCGCTGACGGAACAATGAGCGCGCTGAATCAGGACAGCTACCCGAACTGCTATCTGCATCTGTCGGACCCGAGCGACGTCGCCCGTGTCGAGCACCTGACCTTTGTTTGCACAGACAACGAAGACGATGCCGGCCCGAATAACCACTGGATGAAGCCGGCCGACGCGCACGCGAAAATTGACGCGCTGTTCGAAGGCTGCATGCAGGGTCGCACGATGTACGTGATCCCGTACTGCATGGGGCCAATCGACTCACCCTTCTCACGCTGCGGCGTCGAAATTACCGACAGCCCGTACGTTGTCGTGAACATGAAACTCATGACGCGCATGGGTGCCAAGGCGCTGCGGCGCATCGAGCAGGAAGGCAAGTTCGTCAAGGGACTGCACTCAACCGGCGACCTCGACCCCGATCGCCGATTCATCATGCACTTTCCCGACGAGCTCACAATCAAAAGCATCGGATCGGGTTATGGCGGCAATGCCCTGCTCGGCAAAAAATGCCATGCGCTGCGAATCGCCAG